>NZ_BCBO01000119.1:0-25010 GCF_001320835.1 Pseudomonas sp. NBRC 111138
GTATTTGGAGAACACCAGCACAGCCAGTACCACCAGGGCGAATGTCACGCGGCCTTTGGACAAACCGTGGGTCGCCTGGCTGCCTTGCTTGAGCTTGAACAGGTTGAGGTGGTGGCGGTACCAGCGGCTCAAACCGTACAGCACCAGGATGGCGAACACCGCAAACAGGCCGAACCAGGCAATGTGGCTTTGGCCGTAGGGAATGATGATCGCCGCCGCCAGCAACGGGCCGAAAGCGCTACCGGTGTTGCCGCCGACCTGGAAGGTCGATTGCGCCAGGCCGTAGCGCCCACCGGAAGCCAGGCGTGCGACGCGGGAGGTTTCCGGGTGGAAGGTCGATGAGCCCACACCCACCAGCGCCGCCGCGAGCAATATCGCCGGGAAGTTGCCGACAAAGGCCAGCATCAGGATGCCGATCAAGGTGCACACCATGCCCGCTGGTAATAACCAGGGTTTGGGGTGGCGGTCGGTGTGGTAGCCGATCCACGGTTGTAGCAGGGAGGCGGTCAACTGGAAGGTCAGGGTGATCAGGCCGACCTGGGTGAAGCTCAGGCCGTAGTTGGCCTTGAGCATCGGGTAGATCGATGGCAGCACAGCCTGGATCAAGTCATTGATCAGGTGCGCGAGGGCACAGGCGCCCAGGACGCGCATGACTAAGGGGCTTACTTGCGGGCTGGTCGAAGGTGCGGCGGGTGACGCTGTGACTGTGGACATGCGGGCATTCCGTACAAGGCAGCTGACAGGCGTGGAGGCGGGCGGCGGTGATGTGAACCGCCACTCCATCTGGACTCGGCGTTTATGCTAGATTCGGCGCCAATGCCTGTCTCGCGCAATTCGGGCAGAAACCATCGCAAAAAGGGCGAAATGATCAAATCACTGGATAAATTTCTGCGAGAGATCGATGAGGGCGACTGGGCCGTCATCAGTTCGGCCACCGATTACCCCGAAAACTGGGTGATCCCCGAACACAGCCACAACAAGCACCAACTGCTGTACGCCATTGGCGGTGTGATGGTGGTGTATTCGGCCCTGAGGCAATGGACGGTGCCGCCCAATCGTGGCTTCTGGATGCCTTGCGGTCAAGTTCACTCACTGCGCTGCGTGGGTACGCTGAAGATGCGCAGCGTGTTCGTGCGCCCCGACAGTTTCCCTAACCTGCCGGCCGAGCCCAAGACGGTGACGGTTTCGCCGCTGCTGAGTGAACTGATCAAGGCCTCGGTGAGCTTGAAACCGCCGTATGCCGAGGATTCACGCGACGCGCGGATCATGCACCTGATTCTTGACGAACTGGCCATTCTCCCGGCCTTGCCGCTGTCGCTGCCCCAGCCTGCCGACCCGCGCCTGAGCCCGATCTGCCTGGCGTTGCAGGATGAACCGAGTGATGCCTCCACCGTGGCCGACTGGAGTGCGCGGTTGGGATTGGACCAGACCACCATCCAGCGCCTGTTCCGCAAGGAAACCGGCATGACCTTCGGCCAATGGCGCCAGCAGGCGCGGTTGCTGCTGGCGCTGGAGCGCATTGCGGTGGGGGAGAAGATCATTGATGTGGCGTTTGAATTGGGCTACGAAAGCCCCAGCGCTTTTACCAGCATGTTCAAGAAACAGTTTGGTAAAACGCCGAGTCATTTTTTCAAGTAGCGTCGCTCGCCATGCGCGCATGAGCAGGGCGGCGGGATGCCAGGTAAGCCAGCAGCGTGGCGACTACCAGCAAGGCGGCGCTCAACTCGAAGGTGGCCCGGTAGCCGCTCAAGTCGAATGCCACGCCACCGACGGTGGCACCGGCGGCAATCGCCAACTGGATGATGGCGACCATCAACCCCCCGCCGGCCTCAGCGTCGTCGGGCAAGGTGCGTGCCAGCCATGTCCACCAGCCAACCGGAGCAGCTGTCGCTACCAGGCCCCAGCAGCCCAACAGCAGGGTGGTGACAATCGCTGAACCGCCGAACCCCACCAGCGCAAGGGCAATGCCGGCCATGATCAACGGAATGGCAATCAGCGTCGGGTACAGGTGACGCTTGAGCAAATGCTCAATCAACACCGTACCCGCCAGGCCGGCCAGGCCGAGCACCAGCAGCATCAGCGACAGGATGGACACCTCGACCCGGGTCACGCCTTCCAGGAACGGCCGCAAGTAAGTGAACAGCATGAACTGGCCCATGAAGAACAGGCTGACGGCGCACATGCCCAAGGCCACCTTGGAGTTTTTCAGCAGGCGCAGCGCATTGCCGGTGGCCGCCGTGCCGCTGTGCTTGAGCGCCGGCAAGCTCAGCCACAGCCAGGCCAGCGCAATCACGGCCACTGGCACCACGCAAAAGAATGCGCCGCGCCAGCCAATCAGGCCGCCAAGAAAGCTGCCCAGCGGCGCCGCGATCACCGTCGCCAGGGCGTTGCCACCGTTGACGATAGCCAAGGCCCGTGGCACTTGGGCGGGCTCGACCAGGCGCATTGCCGTGGCCGCCGACAGTGACCAGAAGCCGCCAATCGCCACTCCAATCAACGCGCGCCCGAGCATGAACACCGCGTAATTCGGTGCGAACGCCACCACGCTGCCAGAGACGATCATCAGCAGGGTCAGGGCCATCAGCAGGCGCTTGCGATCCATCCGCGCGGCAACCGCCGCGATCACCAGGCTGGTGAGCAAGGCAAACACCCCGGACACGGAAATGCCCTGGCCGGCCTGGCCTTCAGTGATGTGCAAGTCAGCGGCCAGCGGTGTGAGCAGGCTGACCGGCATGAACTCGGAGGCGACCAAGGCAAACGCCGCGAGCGACATCGCCAGCACCGCGCCCCAGCGTTGCGGTTGAGGGGTAACGGACCTCACTGCAAGTGGCTCTGGAAGAAGGTGGTGAGCGTGTCAAACGGGATCAGTTCGACGCGGTCGTACAGGTCTACATGGCCGGCGTTGGGGATGATCAGCAATTGCTTGGGCTCGGCGGCGCGTTGATAGGCGTCTTCACTGAATTCACGGGAGTGCGCGTTGGCCCCGGTAATCAGCAGCAGTGGGCGCGGCGAGATCGTCTCGATATCGTTGAAGGGGTAGAAGTTCATGAACTTGACGTTACTGGTGAGCGTCGGCCGGGTGGTGGTCTGCGATGAGGCGCCTGCCGGGGTGACTTCGCCGCGGGGGGTGCGGTAGAAGTCGTAGAACTCGTCGCCGACCGGGTCGCCGGTAAGGCTCTGCGGCGTGCCACCGGTGTAGAGGGTCTCGCCGCCCTGGAACTCTACATAGCGCTGGTTGGCGGCCTGGCGCAGGATCTGCTGGCGCTGTTGCAAGGTCATGCCGTGCTTGAGGCCATTGCGGTTGGCCGCGCCCATGTCGTACATGCTGACGGTGGCGATTGCCTTGAGACGCGGATCGATCTTCGCAGCACTGATCACAAAACTGCCGCTGCCACAAATGCCGATGGCACCGATGCGTTCCCGGTCGACCTGTGGGCGAGTGCCGAGAAAGTCCACGGCGGCGCTGAAGTCTTCCACGTAGAGGTCGGGCAACACCGCGTTGCGTGGTGTGCCGGCGCTTTGGCCCCAGAACGACAGGTCCAGGGACAGGGTCACGAAACCCTGTTCAGCCATTTTGGTGGCGTAGAGGTTGGCGCTTTGCTCTTTGACGGCGCCCATCGGGTGGCCGACGACCAGGGCTGCGTGCTTTGAGCCTGGGGCAAGGTGCTTGGGCACGAACAGCGTGCCTGCGACCTGCATGCCGTATTGATTGTTGAAGGTGACAGGTTCGGCCGTCACTGTGTCGCTGCTGTAGAAGTTATCCGCACCGTTAGACATATCGGCTCCAAATGAAGAAAGAGAAGTCACCAACAAACCCAGGGCGAGCAAGAGGCGTTTCATAGGGGTGTTCCTCGTGAAGTGTCAGCACATTTTCCGGGTGACGGTAGGGCTTCTGTAGTGCATTTGAGTGGATTACTTGCCTGATCCTCTGAGTTTCAGTGCCAGATGACGACGCCCATGACTTGCGCGGGTAAAGTGCAATGAAGCATTGAAAGGGTCTGTCATGACATCCACTCCCACCCCATTGAACGCGCTGATCCAGTCGATTGGTTCGCGCATGCCGTCGCCCGGCGACTACGCCATGCCGATCCCCGGCCTGGGCTTTTATCGGCGTGAGCAACCCGCTGCGCCGGTGGTCTGCATGGTTGAGCCGTGCATCGTGCTGGTGGCCCAGGGCGAGAAGCAGTTGTGGGTCGGTGGCGAGGGCTACCCCTACGACACTTCCCGGTTCCTGGTGACGTCGCTGGACATTCCGGCCAATTCCGAGGTGCTGGCGGCCAGCCCCGAGCAGCCGTGCCTGGGGCTGACGTTCAAGCTGGACCTGCGCATGCTCGCCGAGCTGATCGCCCAGGGTGGCTTGCCACCGGTGCGTGAGCGCGCGGTCATGAAGGGCGTGGGGATCGGCACGGTCACCGACGGCATGCTGGCCGCATTCGCGCGCCTGGTGGCGTTGCTGGATGAACCCGAGGCTATCCCGGTACTCGCGCCATTGATCCAGCGCGAGATTCATTACCGGCTATTGAAAAGCGACCAGGCCGGCCGACTGCGCCAGATCTGCTCGGTGGACGGGCAGGGCTATCGAATTGCCAAGGCGATCGACTGGCTGAAGTTGAATTTCGATGCGGCCCTGCGTGTGGAAGAGCTGGCAGCGCGGGTGCAAATGAGCGCGGCGACCTTTCACCATCACTTCCGGCAACTGACCGCGATGAGCCCGCTGCAATACCAGAAATGGCTGCGTCTGAATGAAGCACGACGATTGATGTTGAACGAGCACCAGGATGTCTCCAGTGCCGCGTTCAAAGTTGGGTATGAGAGCCCGTCGCAATTCAGCCGTGAGTACAGCCGGCTGTTCGGGGTGCCGCCCAAGCGTGATATGGCGACACTGCGGGGCAGGGCAGGTGTCAGTGATCCGCCGGGGTCAGATTAGCGTAGAAGATGCAGCCAATCAGCCGTGCGAACAGGCTCAGGGTTTCCGGCAGGTTCGGGTCGTCGAACAGCATGGCCCGTGAGTCCAGCGCACACAGCGCCCCGAACAGGCGGCCATCGGGCAGAAAGATCGGCGCACCGGCGTAGCTTTCGATGGCGTATTGCTTGACCACCGGGCGTGACGCGAAACGGCCGTTCTGGCTGATCTGGGGGATGAACAGGGTGTGTGGGTTGATGCAGAACTCACTGCACAGGGTGGTTTCAAGGTCGAGTACGTCGTCGACGTTGATGCCCATTTGCAGCGGGTCGTAGGCCGAACACACCACCCATTCCTGGTCGGTGAACTTGGCGATGCCGGCGAATCTCATCCCGGTCAGACGAGTGACCAGCTTGAGGATGTTGGTAGTTGCTTCAATTTCGGCAATGGCGGCGCGCTCGTCTGCGCTGAGTAACCTGTGTGCGGCGGTGACGCTTGAAACCATGCTGAACGCTCCAATGGCGTGGTCGCAGGCCGCGACCACGCACAGTCAGGTTATTAGTTGATGCGCGGGTGTTGCTGTACCAGGTTTTCCCGCTTGGTTTGCAGCGCGGCAATCTCGGCATCGATGTCTTCGATTTTCTGCTCGATATTGTCGTGATGCTCCTGCAGCAGCTCCTTGGCTTCTTCCATGTCGGAAGCCGCCGGGGCCGCGCCACGCAGGGGCTTGTTGGCGGTTTCCTTCATGGTCAGGCCCGTGATCAGGCCCACCACTGCAAACACCATCAGGTAATAGGCGGGCATGTACAGGTCGTTGGTGCTCTCCACCAGCCAGGCCACGGCGGTCGGCGTAACACCGGCGATCAGTACCGAGACGTTGAACGCACTGGCCAGGGCGCTGTAGCGCAGATGGGTGGGGAACATTGCTGGCAAGGTCGACGCCATCACGCCGATAAAGAAGTTCAGCACCACCGCCAGAATCAACAGGCCGCCGAAAATCAGGCCGGTCTTGCCGCTGGTGATCAGCATGAAGGCCGGAATCGACAGGAACAGCAGGCCGATGCTGCCGGCGATGATGAACGGCTTGCGGCCGATCTTGTCGCTGACAAAACCAATGAACGGTTGCACGAACAACATGCCGACCATGATCGCGATGATGATCAGCACGCCGCTGTTTTCGGCATAGTGCAGGTTGTGGGACAGGTAGCTCGGCATGTAGGTGAGTAGCATGTAGTAGGTCACGTTGGTGGCCGCGACGATACCGATGCAGGTCAGCAGGCTGCGCCAGTGCTTGGTGGCGATTTCCTTGAACGAGACTTTAGGGCCGTGGCTCAAGCCTTCGCGGTCACCCTGTTCGAGTTTGTCGACATGCTGTTGAAACGCCGGGGTCTCTTCCAGCGCGTGGCGCAGGTACAGGCCGATGATGCCCAGGGGCAGGGCGAGGAAGAACGGCAGGCGCCAGCCCCAGGCCTCGAATTCGGCTTCACCGAGCACGGTGGAGATCAACACCACCACACCCGCGCCGAGCACGAAACCGGCGATGGAGCCGAAGTCCAGCCAACTGCCCAGGAAGCCGCGCTTGCGGTCGGGCGCGTATTCAGCCACGAAAATCGACGCGCCGGTGTACTCGCCGCCCACCGAGAAACCCTGGGCCATTTTGCACAGCAGCAACAGGATCGGGGCCCAGATGCCAATGGAGGCATAGCCGGGGATCAAGCCGATGGCAAAGGTGCTCAAGGACATGATCACGATGGTGGCGGCCAGGACTTTTTGCCGCCCGTACTTATCGCCCAGTGCGCCGAAGAACAGGCCGCCCAGCGGGCGAATCAGGAAAGGTACGGAGAAGGTGGCCAGTGCTGCGATCATCTGCACGCTGGGGGAAGCGTCGGGGAAGAACACCTTGCCCAGCACATAGGCGACAAAGCCATAGACGCCAAAGTCGAACCATTCCATGGCATTGCCAAGTGCGGCGGCGGTGATCGCCTTGCGCATCTTGTTGTCGTCGACAATGGTGATGTCTTTCAATCCGATGGGTTTGACGCGTTTTTTACGTAGTTTCATGCGGGCCACTCAAAAGCTGAACAGGGGAGGTGCCATCGCTACGATGGCACCGCTCTGTCAGTTCAGATACAAGTGGACACGAAATAATTCACCGCTTTGTGTATTTTTTCTCGCATGGGTAAAAATGCATGGTTCTGAAGGCCGATGCATAGCTACCGGCAAAACAGATCAAATGTGGGAGCTGGCTTGCCTGCGAAAGCGGTGGTTCAGTTAAAGATTCAGTGACTGGCACTCCGCTTTCGCGGGCAAGCCCGCTCCCACAAGGGGAGGCATTGTCAGTCAGGCAAAACAGGGAAGTCATTTAAATGCCAAGCAGTCATTCACGCCTTACCTACCGCCAACCACGACCCGCAGACGTTCAGCGATTGTTCGCGATCTTCGGCGATCCACAGACCAACCTGTTCAATCCTGCCGGCCCGCTGCCCAACCTGGGGGCGGCACAACGGCTCTTGGATCACTGGCTGGAGCAATGGGCTTCCCAGGGCTACGGCTGGTGGGCGATTGCCCGCAAAGAGACCCCCGACCACATCATCGGGTTTGGCGGCATCGCGCCCCTTAATTACCTGACGCAGCGGCGCATCAACCTTGGCTATCGTCTGGCCGTGGAGGCCTGGGGGCAGGGGTATGCCACTGAGCTGGGTCGTGACGCCCTGGCGCTCGCGTTCGACACGCTATCGCTACCGGAAGTCTTCGGGTTAGTGCGGCCCGATCATGCTGCGTCGATCCGCGTATTGGAGAAGCTCGGCATGCAACGCTTTGGCCTGCTGGATGATGTCCCCGGTCAAGCGCCCAGCCTAGTGCTCAGGGTTTGTCGTCCTACAACTGCACAGCACTGACATTTTTCGAATTCACGTAATTCCTGGATAAGCGGCAATCTTTGCGATTGACACTGCGCGGGCGTCTCGCTATAAAACCCGCAGTTGTACGACGACATATGACGTTACATATGTCCTACCTAACAAAAATAAAAAGTGATGCCATGAATCTGAACGAGCCCATCAGTGCCCTTCGTGTCGGCCAGGCGGTCGGCAGCTATCGCTGGACGATCTGCGCGATGTTGTTTTTCGCGACCACGGTCAATTACCTCGACCGCCAGGTGCTCAGCCTCTTGGCACCGCAACTGTCAACGCAGTTTGGCTGGAGCAACACCGATTACGCCAACATCGCGGCGGTGTTCCAGTTTGTCTACGCCATTTCCATGCTGTTTGCCGGGCGCTTCGTCGACAGGATCGGCACCAAGGCCGCCTATGTGGTAGCCATTGGCATCTGGTCCACTGGCGCGATCATGCATGCGTTTTCGGTGCCGATGGGCGAGGGCATCGCGGCGGTCAGTGGTGCCATTGGCCTGGCGGTGATCCCGGTGTCCATTGCCGGTTTCATGCTCTCAAGGGCTGTGTTGGCGATTGGCGAAGCGGGTAACTTCCCGATCGCGATCAAGGCCACTGCCGAATATTTCCCCAAGAAAGAACGCTCCCTGGCCACCGGCATCTTCAATTCCGGCGCCAACGTCGGCGCGATTCTGGCGCCCATCTGTGTCCCCTTGATTGCTGGCATGTGGGGCTGGGAGGCGGCGTTTATGGTCATCGGTATGCTGGGTTTTGTCTGGGTTGCCGTGTGGGCCGCCGTGTATGAAAAACCGGAACAGCAAAAACGCCTGTCACCTGAGGAACTGGCCTACATCCGTAGCGACCAGACCGTACAACCATTTACCCCGGCACCGACGGGCACCGCAGGGAAGAAAGTCTCCTGGTTCAAACTATTGACCTACCGCCAGACCTGGGCGTTTGCCTTCGGCAAGTTCATGACCGACGGCGTGTGGTGGTTTTTCCTGTTCTGGTTGCCCACCTACCTGTCTGCCCAATACGGCATGAAAGGCGCCGATATCGTGATGCCGCTGGCGGTGCTGTACAGCATGACCATGGTCGGCAGTATTGGCGGCGGCTGGTTCCCCAGCTACTTCATGGCGCGCGGCGATGCCCCCTATGACGGGCGCATGAAAGCCATGCTGGTGATTGCGCTGTTCCCGCTGGTGGTGTTGCTGGCGCAGCCGTTGGGTTACCTCAGCTTCTGGGTGCCGGTGCTGCTGATCGGTGTGGGCGCTTCGGCACACCAGGCGTGGTCATGCAACATTTTCACCACCGTGTCCGATATGTTCCCGCAGAAAACCGTGGCCTCGGTGGTCGGCATTGGCGGCATGGCCGGTGGCCTGGGTGGCGTGCTCATGACCAAGATCGGTGGCTGGGTGTTCGACTATTACAAGTCCATCAACGACATCCATACCGGCTACATGATCATGTTTGCCATCTGCGCCCTGGCTTACCTGGTGGCCTGGAGCGTGATGAAGACGCTGGTGCCGCGCCACAAGGAAATCACTGATCTGTGACGCTAGCTAGAAAGGTCATCAAGGCAGCGACGATGACCTCGGGCGCGTCCTCTTGCACCAGATGCCCCGCACGCGGGACGCGCAGGTAGCGTGCACCTAATCTATCTGCGAGCGCGTCGCCTTGTGCCACGTTGATCCATTGGTCCTCCTCTCCCCAGAGCAATTGCACCGGGCAACGCAGCCCGGTGAGCCGGTCTTCAATCTGGTCGGTATAGCGCTGGTCCATTTGCGCAATCTGGCGATAGAAGGCGGGCTGGCCAATCTCACCTGTCCAGGGTGTGACGTAGGCGAGCAGCACCTCGGCAGGTAGCGGCGTGAAGGCGGCGCCCTGTAGATAGGCACGCACAATCGCCTCATGGATATAGGCCGGCGCGTCGCTGAAGGCCTGTTCATGGCGGCGCACATGCTGCACCAGCGGCGAACCCCAGGGCGCCATGGCGACGGGGTCGATCAAGGTCAGGCTGGCATAGTCGCAGCCATCGAGCAGATGCGCACGCAGCGCCGTGGCGCCGCCAAAGTCATGGGCCAGCACATGAGGACGTTCCAGGCCCCAATGGTGTAGCAGGGCGGCGAGCAACAGGTTTTGCACGCCCAGGGACACGTCCTGGCCCGGCGCCTGTTCAGACTGGCCATAGCCAAGCAGGTCGTAATAGAACACGCGGTACTGCTGGGCGAACAAGGGCGCGATACGCCGCCACACATGGGAGGAGAACGGCGTGCCATGCACCATCACCAGCGCCGGCCCCTGGGTACCCAGTTGGCCCCAGCGCACGGCTCGAGTGCGAAAGTCAAAGGTGTGGGGGAGTGCCAGTGCGTCGTTTGAATGGGTCATGGTTGAGTCTCCCCTAAGGTCTGATGGGTTGTGGCGGGTTTTGCCTGAGCCAGAAGGATACGAACCGCCATGACCACGCCGACGAGCACGGCAGCCAGGCCCACGGCTTCCATTGGCGTCGGCCAGCGCTGGTGAAAGCCTAGACCGAGCAGGCTGGCGAAGAGTGATTCCAGGGCAATCAACTGACCGCTCAGTACCATGGGCAGGCGCCGCGTTGCCGCATTCCAGGCCCAGGCGCCGACCACCGTGGACATCACCGCGATGCCCAGGCTCCAGGCATACAGCGGCCATGCCTGGCTCCAAGCCGCGCCAAGGGTCGGCAACCGGAACAAGCCCAGCGCGTATAGCCATGGCAGCAGGCACAGCGCCGCGCCGCCTGCGCCTACCAGCATCAGGGCAGTCCACAGACCGGTTGCGCTGGCTGGCAGGCGCGCCAGTTGCTGTTGATTGATGACGCTGAACCCCAGCCACAAGGCCACTGCGCCCAGGGAGAAGCACAAAGCCGCCAGCCAGGAACCGGTGCCGGAGGCGGGCAGTTGGAGGCTGCTGACCGTGGCCAGCAACAGCTCCATGGTGAGGCAGGACAACGGCATCACCAACTGGCGCCATTGCAGGGTCTTGTGACTGGCGTTGCCTATCAACGCCAGTAGCACCGGGACCATGCCGACAAACGCTGGCGTCAGCACCGGGCCGCCGAACTTCACGCCGGCAGCAATGCACGCGCCATAACCGAGGCAACCCAGTGCGCCCAGTGCTGCCGCCAGTACGCACTGGCCGGTGCTGAGTACACTCAATTGCGCCCTGCACACCATGATCCAGACGAGACCCAGCCCACCGGCCATCAGAAACCGTACGGCCATCAAGTCGTAGAGGCTGTAGACGCCGGTGACGTAGGGCGCAATGAAGTTCAGCGCCCAGCCAAGGGTGGCGACAACGGCAAATATCACACCGGTAAAGAGTGAGGTGCGGGCGCTGGTCATCAGGCTGATCCATGAAGTGAGAGATTCATGGTGCCCAGCGCGGCGGGTGTGCTACAAACAAGTTTTCAGCCTTGGATGCATAACCACAGATTATGAATGCACTTGGCAAAACCTTACCGCCTCTGGCCAGCCTCCTGCCGTTTGAAGCGGCGGCGCGCCTGGAGAGTTTCTCCAAGGCGGCCGATGAATTGCACATCACCCAGGCAGCGGTCAGTCGGCAGATCCGCGGGCTGGAGGACAACCTGGGGGTCAAGCTGTTTTGTCGGCGCAACCGTGGGGTGTTCCTGACGCAAGAAGGGCGTGAGCTGGGGCGGGTGGTCAGCCTGGCCTTGCACAGCATCAGTGAGGGCGCGGTCAGCCTGAGAACATCGCCCCAGCGAAATCGCGTGGTACTGCTATGCCAGCTATGCGAGGCGTTCTATTGGTTGATGCCGCGCCTGGCGACCTTCCACCAGCAATACCCGCAGATCGAGATCCAGGTGGTGACCTGCACGCGGCCGATCACCCAGTTCGACGGGCATTTCGATGTGGCCCTGCAAAGTACCCGGCGCGCCAGTGGCAGCCATACGCTGATGTTCACCGCCTCCGACGAGGTGTTCCCGGTGTGCAGCCCCAGCTACCTCTGCCCGGAACAACCGTTATCACTGGCTGAATTAAAGCCCTGCACATTTCTGCACCACAGCTCCGAGCCTCCGCATTTGATGGAGTGGGATGAGTGGCTGCAGATGTTCGGCCACACGCTGGCCAGGGATGCACGCAGTGCCACCTTCGACAGTTACCCGCTGATGTTGCAAGCCGCCGTGGAAGGGCACGGTATCGCCATGGGTTGGCGTCGTACCGCAAGCCGGCTGATTGAGAGTGGGGCGCTGGTGCGGCCCTGCGCAGAAAGCGTGTTTTTGCCCGAGGCTATTTCGGTCTACAGGCAGCAAGGGGCGGGCAGTCGGGAGGAGGTCACGGCGTTGTTGGCCTGGCTTGACGCACAATTGCAAAGTGACGGCTGACAGGGGCGTCGCTGCCCCTGTCATCTGCGGTTATTGGTTACGCGTGACGCGCCAAATCGTATTGGCCAGGTCGTCGGCAATGATCAGCGCGCCTTTGGGGTCCACCGTCACCCCCACTGGACGCCCACGGGTCTTGCCATCGTCGCCGCGGAAGCCGGTGGCAAAGTCGATGGGCTCGCCCGCCGGTTTGCCGTTGCTGAACGGTACGAAGATCACCTTGTAGCCCACTGGGTTGTCACGGTTCCAACTGCCGTGCTCGCCGACAAACGCGCCGTCAGCGAATTTTTCACCCATGGCAGGGATGGAGAAATCCACGCCCAGCGCGGCCACATGGGAGCCCAGGCTGTAATCGGGTTTGATCGCCGCAGCCACCTTGGCCGGGTTTTGCGGTTGTGCGCGAGGGTCGACGTTCTGGCCCCAGTAGCTGTAGGGCCAGCCGTAGAAGGCACCTTCACGCACCGACGTCAGGTAGTCTGGCACCAAGTCGGGGCCGAGTTCATCGCGCTCGTTGACCACGGTCCACAGTTGCCCTGAGCCCGGTTGGATGGTCAGCGCCGTCGGATTGCGCAGGCCCGTAGCGTAGGGCTTATGCGCGCCGGTGGCGGCATCGATCTGCCAGACCATTGCGCGGTCGATCTCCACTTCCATGCCGCGTTCGGTGATGTTGCTGTTGGAACCGATGCCCACGTACAGCTGACGCCCGTCGTCACTGACGGCCAATGACTTGGTCCAGTGATGGTTGATCTGCGCCGGCAGGTCGGTGACTTTGACGGGCGGGGCGCTGGCCTTGGTTTGGCCGTCGGCGTAGTCAAAGCGCACCAGTGCGTCCTGGTTGGCCACGTACAGTTTGCCGTCGGCGAATGCCAGCCCGTAGGGAGCGTTGAGGTTGTCGGCGAATACCGTCTTGAGTTCATAGGTGCCGTCACCGTCGGCGTCACGCAGCAGCGTAATGCGGTTGCCGCCCTTGACCTTGGTGTTGCCCTGGGCCTTGATCACACTGGCGATCACGTCCTTGGGCTTGAGTTTGGCCGCACTGCCGCCACGGCCTTCGGCCACCAGGATATCGCCGTTGGGCAGCACCAGGGTCTGGCGCGGGATCGCAAGGTCGGTGGCGATGGCGGTGACGCTGTAGCCTTCGGGCACCTTGGGCTTTTGATCGCCCCACGGCGTGGGCTCGGCAATCTTCATGCTCGGCAACAGGCTGCTTTGTTGTTCGGGCAGCTTGGGGTCAGGGCCGCGCGCCTGGGTCTTGTCACCTTCGCCGCCACAGGCACTCAGCAACAGGGCGGCGCTGAGCAGGGTCAGTGTGTTGAGTGGTTTCATCGGGCAGCTCCTGAGCGCAGGTTGGTCAAGCCGATCCAGGTGGCGACAATCGCCAGCACGGTGACGATCGCCGACAGCACCAGGCCAGCAGGCATCATGGCGTAGGCATCCTTGGCATGTTGAAAGGCGTTCACCAGCCCCAGCACCCAAGTGCCCAGCAACAGCAGGAAGTACGCCACCGGGCGCCCGCCCTTGTGTTCGGCGCGCACCAGGTTGACCAGTGCAAACAGCAGGGCAAAACCACAGAACACCAGCGCCCCGGCGATCAGCCAGGAAGCAAAGTTGGCCCATTGGATCTGGTAGGTCTGGCCGTAGGCGATATCACTGAGCAAGGCCCCGAGAAACAACGGCACGGTGCCGGCAAGCAAAGTGCCATGCAACGGCCCAGGCCTGACGACGGGGTAAGTGGAGAGGGTAGTCATGTTGGTGGCGGCTCCTTATCGTTCTGCACCCTGGGCTCAGGGCGCGCTGACTTCGCATAGGAAAGGAGCATGGCACTTGTAAGAAAGTTCACTGGGATGGCGTGTCGAGGTGTTTCTCGAACCATGCCCAATAGGGCGTATTTTTGACCTGGCGGCGGTTGTAATCCGGGCTGCCATCGCCCCACCACACAGGGCCACGCTCGCCCAATGCCACCTTGGCACGCTGCACCCGTTGCCGGGCGGCGTTCAAGGCTTCGGGGTCGGCGCTGCCCTTGGCTGACTTGACCGCCCGGCGTGCATCCATCAATTCATTGACCCAGTATTGGCGCGTCGCTTCATCCAGCGCCGGATTGGTACAGCGCCACAGCTGCCCCTTGACCACAAAGTAGCGACCGTCCCGGGTGCTAAGCATGGTGCCAGCGCAGCACTCGCAGCACACCCCATAGCATCGAAATCACAATCGCCATCCAACCGGCAAACAGACTGAAGAGTGTCATTGCAAGGTTCATCACCACCTCCAATTGCGTTGTCGTCTCCTGATAAGTGACCTCGCTCGGGAACGAGGATTCAACTGGATGTGTTTACGATAATGCCTGCATGACTCATCCTGTTGGGCTCCTCCAAGGAATCGTTTTATGCCAACCCTGCACCTGTTATGCGGCAAGATCGCCTCCGGCAAGTCCACACTCGCCAAGACCCTCGCCACCGAGCACGCAGCCATTGTGCTCAGCGAAGACCAGTGGCTGGCCAGTCTCTACCCTGGTCAGATCCAGAGCATTGCCGACTACCTGCGCTGTGCCCAGCAGGTTCGTGGAGTACTTGAGCCGCTGGTGATCGATCTGTTGGCGTGCGGCGTCAATGTGGTGCTGGATTTTCCGGCCAATACCCTCGCCAATCGTCAATGGTTACTCGGCCTGGCCCAGGCAGCCAAGGTGCCGCACTGCCTGCATTACCTGGAGCTGGACGATGCCACCTGTCGTGCGCGCCTGCATGCGCGCAATGCCCGAGGTGACCATGATTTTGCCGCCACTGATGCCGAGTTTGACCTGATCACTCGCCATTTCAGTGTGCCGAGGGAAGAGGAAGGGTTGGTGATTGAGATACATCGCCCGTGACTACCCAAAAACCTGCAGGCATCGATGCCGACGGCTATATCCTTACCGTCGCTGATGGGCCTATACAACCCGAGTTCCAGCCCCTGCTGACGGACATCTGCGCTACCTTGTCCCGGCCTGAGCTGGGGCTGCACGGGATCTACCTGTATGGCAGCATCGCACGGGGCGAAGGTGAGATCGGCATTTCTGATCTTGACCTTTCCCTGATACTGGTCGAACCACCGAATGCGCCGGTGCTTGAACAATTGGAGTCGGCCCGACTCGCTTTGGAGCAACGGCATCCGAGCGTCACCAAGATCGACTTCGACATCGGCCACCGCGCCCAAGTGTTGGCGCCTGAAAACCTAAACAGTTGGGGCTTCTGGCTCAAACATCATTGCCGCTGTCTCTGGGGCGAAGACCTGTCACTGCACGTCGAACCGTTTCGCCCGTCCCGTGCCATCGCCCTGGCGGTCAACGGCGATTTTGAACAGGCGCTCACGGCGTACCTGTTGCGCATCGAACAGGCCAGTACTGAACGCACACGGCTTGACCTGCAGCGGGAAGCATCGCGGGCCTTGATCCGCGCTACCCACACCCTGCGAGCCGAGGATGCGCAAACCTGGCCGCAAACCCTGGAAGACTACGTCGGGCTGTTCGTTCAGCATTACCCGACCATGCGCGTGCAAATCGCCTACTTCCTGTTTGAAGCACGCAACCCGAGCGCCGAGGGCGAGGCATTTACGACACGCCTACGGGCGTTTCTGAGCTGGATGGTTTCGGCCCTCATAGAAAGGAATCAATCAGATGCGTGAACGCAAAGCCGCACGATTACTGGTCATCAACCCTGCACAGCAAGTGTTGCTGTTTCGCTTCGTGCATAACGACGGCGCCCTGGCCGGCCAGGATTACTGGGCCACGCCGGGCGGTGGCGTGGAGGCGGGGGAGAGCTTTCACAGCGCCGCGATTCGTGAGTTGCGCGAAGAGACGGGTATCACGGTCAGCAGCGTTGGGGAATCCGTGGCAGAGCGTAGTTTCCCGTTGGTGTTACCCAGCGGTGAAACCGTGTTGGCAGTAGAGCGGTACTTCGTTGTGCATGCATCCAGCGACGCGCTTTCCAGGGCCGAATGGACAGTAGAGGAGACCCAGGTGATGGCGGATCATCATTGGTGGTCGGCAGAGGCGCTGCTCGCGACGAGCGATACGGTATGGCCGCAGGCGTTGCCGCAAATGCTGGAGGATGCCGGGGTGTTTTAGCCGTTTTCCATGAACGATGGGGGCAGGCGAATCGGGGCGACATTTAGGTAAGCGGCGGCTTTAGGGCTGTCACGGGAGCAAGCTCCCTCGCCACAGGTGCAGCATTGCATCAAAAAGCGCATCGCGGGTTACATGGATCTAATATTTCCCCGGTATTGAACACCCTTGCATAGTCCATCGCCAGGTTACTGAGCGACAACGCATGCACATCCTCTGCGGCCCACAGCCGTCCCGACAAGTCGGTTTGATCGAAGGTAAAACAGGCATCCGCCGCCACGATCACGTCGAACCCCAGGTTGCCGCCCGAGCGTGCGGTGGATTCCACTGAATTGTTGGTGATGACCCCGACGATTACCAACTGCTGGATCGAGCGCAGGTGCAGCCAGCGCTCCAGGCCCGTGGCGCTGAATGCATCCGGTACGTTTTTTTCCACCACATGCTCATGGGCCAGAGGGTGCAGCGCATCCTGGAACTCACAGCCGGGCTGGCCTGGCCGGAACACCGAAGCGCCAGAGCGGGAGATATGCCGCACATGAATGATCGGGCGTTGCGCCTGGCGCCAGGCATTGAGCAATTGCTGTATGTGCTGCTCAGCGTCTGGGTTGTTGCGGCCGCCAAGGGTGGGATCGGCCATGCCTTTTTGCATATCGATGATCAACAGTGCGGCGTTCGGCGCTATCGGTTCCATGGCCTGTCCTGGCAGAGGTGAACATTATCTAACTGGAGCAACGCGCTCCCACAGGGTGGACGTTAGCACCGATCAGCAGCCCATACGCAAAACCCTGAGACTTCCCGGCGAAACGCTTCATAATGGCGGCCAATTTGTTTAGCTCGTTATTCTGGTGTGCCCGCATGGAAATTAAGGTCAACTTTCTCGACAACCTTCGGCTTGAAGCCAAGTTCGATGACTTCACGGTCATTGCCGACCAGCCCATCCGCTACAAGGGCGATGGTTCGGCACCGGGGCCATTCGACTACTTCCTGGCTTCGTCGGCGTTGTGTGCGGCGTACTTTGTGAAGTTGTACTGCCAGACGCGCAATATTCCCACCGAGAATATTCGCCTGTCGCAGAACAACATCGTCGACCCGGAAAACCGCTACAACCAGATTTTCAAGATCCAGGTCGAATTGCCCACAGATATCTCCGACAAGGACCGCCAAGGCATCCTGCGCTCCATCGACCGCTGCACCGTGAAGAAGGTGGTGCAGGCCGGGCCGGAATTCGTGATTGAGGAAGTCGAGAACCTCGACGCCGATGCCCAGGCGCTGTTGATGCCCAACTCCACGTCCGCAGCAGGCACCTACATTGCCGGCAAGGATCTGCCGCTGGAGCAGACCATCGCCAACATGTCGGCGATTCTCGCGGGCCTGGGCATGAAGATCGAGATTGCCTCGTGGCGCAATATCGTGCCCAACGTGTGGTCGCTGCATATCCGCGACGCCCATTCGCCGATGTGCTTTACCAACGGCAAAGGCGCGACCAAAGAGGGCGCGCTGGCGTCGGCGCTGGGTGAGTTCATCGAGCGTCTGAACTGCAACTTCTTCTACAACGACCAGTTCTGGGGCGAGGACCTGGCCAACGCGCCGTTCGTGCATTACCCGGACGAACGTTGGTTCCAGCCGGGCCCCAACGATGAGCTGCCGAGTGAAATCCTCGATGCCTACAGCCTCAAAGTCTACAACCGCGAGGGCGAGCTGCGTGGTTCACACCTGTTCGACACCAACTCCGGCAACGAAGCCCGTGGCATTGTCTCGCTGCCGTTCGTGCGTCAGTCCGATGGCGAGGTGGTGTATTTCCCGTCCAACCTGATCGAAAACCTCTACCTGAGCAACGGCATGAGCGCTGGCAACACCTTGGCCGAAGCCCAGGTGCAGTGCCTGTCGGAGATTTTCGAGCGAGCGGTGAAGCGCGAAATCATCGAGGGCGAATTTGCGCTGCCGGACGTACCCGCCGAAGTGCTGGCCAAGTACCCTGGCATCCTGGCGGGTATCGAAGGCCTGGAAGCCCAGGGCTTTCCGGTGCTGGTCAAGGACGCGTCCCTGGGCGGTGAATTCCCGGTGATGTGCGTGACCTTGATGAACCCGCGTACCGGCGGCGTGTTCGCTTCGTTCGGCGCGCACCCCAGCCTGGAAGTGGCACTGGAACGCAGCCTCACCGAGCTGCTGCAAGGCCGTAGCTTCGAAGGCTTGAACGATCTGCCGCAGCCGACCTTCGAAGGCCAGGCGGTCACCGAGCCGAACAACTTCGTCGAGCACTTTATCGATTCCAGCGGCGTAGTGTCGTGGCGCTTCTTCAGTGCCCAGTCGGATTATGAATTCGTCGAGTGGGACTTCTCCGGCCAGGGCGAAGACTCCAACGCCCAGGAAGCCGCCACGCTGTTCGGCATCCTCGAAGGCATGGGCAAAGAGTCGTACATGGCGGTGTATGAGCACCTGGGCGCTACTGCCTGCCGCATCCTGGTGCCGGACTACTCGGAAATCTACCCGGTGGATGACCTGATCTGGGACAACACCAACAAGGCGCTGTTTTTTCGCGAAGACATCCTCAACCTGCACCGCCTCAGCGAGGAGGAGCTGCAGGCGTTGGTCGAGCGCCTGATAGAAAGTGAGCTGGACGACTACACCGATATCACTACGTTGATTGGCATTGAGTTCGACGACAACACCGCGTGGGGCCAGTTGACCATCCTGGAGCTGAAACTGCTGATATTCCTGGCGCTGAAGCAGTATGAAGAGGCCAAGGAATGCGTAGAGATGTTCCTGCAGTACAACGACAACACCGTTGAGCGGGGCCTGTTTTACCAGGCGATGAACGCGGTGCTGGAGATGGAACTGGATGATGACCTGGAACTGGCTGACTACGAGGCCAACTTCCGGCGCATGTTCGGTAATGAGCGCATGGACGCGGTGATCGGTTCGGTTGACGGCAGTGTGCGCTTTTATGGGCTGACGCCGACCAGCATGAAGCTGGAAGGCCTGGACCGGCATTTGCGCTTGATCGACAGCTACAAGAAGCTGCATGCGGCGCGGGCCAACATCACCCAAGGCTGATACACAATGATCGTTCCGACGCTCCGCGTGGGAATGCAGTCAGGGACGCTCTGCGTCCCCAAGCGTGACGCAGAGCGTCACCGGATGCGTTCCCACGCGGAGCGTAAGAACGATCAAATTGAGTTAGATGTGGGCCAAGGCTTGCGCCAGATCGGCGCGCAAATCCTCCACATCTTCAACCCCCACCGACAAGCGCACCAGCCCATCGCCAATCCCCAATTGCGCTCGCGTCGCCGCCGGGATGCTGGCATGAGTCATGATCGCCGGGTGCTCGATCAGGCTTTCCACGCCCCCCAGGCTCTCGGCCAGGGCGAAGATCTTCACGTTTTCCAGAAAGCGCGTCGCGCCGGCCAAGTCGCTGTTCAAGTCCACTGAAATCATCCCGCCAAAGCCGCGCATCTGCTGTTTCGCCAGGTCGTGCTGTGGGTGGGATTTGAGGCCCGGGTAGTGAACCCGTGACACTTGCGGCTGTTGCTCCAGCCAGGTGGCCAGGTCCAGGGCATTGCTGCAATGGCGCTCCATGCGCAGCGCCAGGGTTTTTACCCCGCGCAGGGTCAGGAAGGCATCGAACGGCCCGGCGATGGCGCCGATGGAGTTTTGCAGGAAGCCCAGGCGTTCGGCCAATTCAGTGTTATCACCGACAACAGCGATACCACCGATCACATCAGAATGCCCATTGAGGTATTTGGTGGTGGAGTGCACCACGATGTCGAAGCCCAACTCCAGCGGGCGCTGGATCCAGGGGCTGGCAAAGGTGTTGTCGGCCACGCAGATAATCCCGCGGGCACGGCAGATGCGGGCCACGGCGCGCAGGTCGGTCAGGCTCAGCAGCGGGTTGCTTGGGGTTTCGACCCAGACCATGCGCGTGTCGTCCTGCAATGACGCTTCAAACGCCGACAAGTCGCTGAGGTCGACATAGCTGAAACGGTGCCCGGCACTGCGCTGGCGCACCTTGTCGAACAGGCGGAAAGTGCCGCCGTACAGGTCGTTGCCCGAGACGATATGCGCGCCGGCATCCAGCAGTTCCAGCACGGTGGAGATCGCCGCCAGCCCCGAGGCAAATGCAAATGCCTGGCTGCCGCCTTCAAGGTCGGCCACGCAGCGTTCCAGGGCGAAACGCGTGGGGTTATGGGAGCGGCCATAGTCAAACCCCTTGTGCACGCCGGGGCTGTCTTGCAGGTAGGTGGAGTTGGCGTAGATCGGCGGCATCAGCGCGCCCGTGGTCGGGTCGGGTGACTGCCCGGCGTGGATCACACGGGTGGCAAACGCGCTTTTATCGGGCTGGCTCATGCAAGGGATCTCCGTAGGTGGTTAAGCAGGTCGACGCGGGTGATCAGGCCATGAAAGCCTGCGGCGTCGGCAATGATGGCGACCAGGCCGCGATCCAGTTCAGCCTGCAGTTCGGCCAGGCTGGCGTTGGGGGCCAATGTGTGCAGGGTGTTGGTCATGGCGCTGGCGACGGTCATGGAAAAATCTGCGGCGTCGTGGTGCAGGCCCAGCAGGATGTCGGACTCGTCGATGACGCCCACCAGGGTCTGGCCATCGACCAGCACCGGCAGTTGCGACACGTCCGCCAGGCGCATGCGCTGGAAGGCGGTGAGCAGGGTGTCGTCGGGGCTTACGCTGATCACGCGGCCGTCTTCGAAGCGGCGCGCGATCAGGTCGCGCAGGTCACCGTAGTGCTTGTACTGCAACAGGCCGGCGTCGTTCATCCACTGGTCGTTGTAAACCTTCGACAGGTAGCGCGTACCGGTGTCGCAGACGAAGGTGACCACGCGCTTGGGCTCGGTTTGCTCGCGGCAGTAGCGCAAGGCCGCGGCGAGCAGTGTGCCGGTGGATGAGCCGCCGAGGATGCCTTCGGCCTTGAGCAATTGGCGGGCGTGGTCGAAGCTGTCTGCATCACTGATGGAGTAGGCGTGGCGCACGCTGGACAGGTCGGCAATCGAAGGGATGAAGTCTTCGCCAATACCTTCCACTGCCCAGGAACCAGGGGTTTCCAGCTTGCCGCTGCGGCTGTATTCGGCCATCACCGAACCGACCGGGTCGGACAGCACCATGGCCAGTTCGGGTTGCACGCGCTTGAAGAACCGCGTCAAACCGGTGAGCGTGCCGGCCGAGCCGACGCCCACCACAATGGCGTCCACGTCGTGCTGGGTCTGCGCCCAGATCTCCGGCGCGGTGCTGGTCTCGTGGGCCAAGGGGTTGGCCGGGTTATTGAACTGGTCGGCGAAGAACGAGCCCGGAATATCCTTGGCCAGCCGTGCCGCCACGTCCTGGTAATACTCGGGATGGCCCTTGCCCACATCGGAGCGGGTGATATGCACCTCGGCGCCCATGGCCTTGAGGTGCAGCACTTTTTCCGTGGACATCTTGTCGGGTACCACCAACACCACCCGGTAACCCTTGGCCCGGCCCACCAGCGCCAGGCCCAGGCCGGTGTTGCCGGCGGTGGCTTCAATGATGGTACCGCCAGGGCGCAAACGACCGTCGCGTTCAGCGGCGTCGATCATCGCCAGGCCGATGCGGTCCTTGATGGAACCGCCGGGGTTTTGCGATTCAAGCTTGAGAAACAGCGTGCAGGGGCCGGTATCGAAGCGGCTGACCTTGACCAGCGGGGTATTGCCGATCAGTTCGAGTACAGCGGGGCGTGAAGGGGTGGGCATGTCGTCTCCTGGTTACGGGATGGGCGCAGGGCGGGGGACAGCAAAAAAACAGCATGGCTTGGAACATAGGCCGGTATTGACGGTGTCGCAACCGGGCGTCCGTTGCATGACTTTTTTTGCCGCATGGGGGAGGGCGCGCGATCCAGATGTGGGAGCTGGCTTGCCTGCGATGGTCATAGGTATCTACACAAATTTGGTGCGACGCTGAACCTGTGGCGAGGGAGCTTGCTCCCGTGACGGCCTGACAGCCGGCGTCGATCTAACTAACGCGCCGCGATTCAAATGTGGGAGCTGGCTTGCCTGCGAAGGCGGTCTGCCAGCCGACCGGGATATTGGATCTGACCGAGTACATATCCATTATTAAGGTAACGGCCACCGATGGTTCCGCCCTGACGGCGGCTCACTTTGCAAAAGCCGGGATGCCGGCCCAGGCCAAAGTAAGCAAAACGCTCTTGCCCCACCACTCGGCACCTCGCCTAGGCTCGGTGTGCCCGTAATCCGCCAGCGCGGTTTAACGGGGCGCCTAAGATCAAGAGCGACTCGCTTCGCATCGTGGTTGCCGTCTGCTGTTACAACCCACAAAGTTGTGTAGATACCTATGCTGCGATGGCGGTGGTGCTGTTGGCATTTACGCTGCCTGACCCACCGCCATCGCGGCCTCGCCAAGGCTCGAGCGCTCCCACCGTTCAGTTTCCGGCAATGGCGGCTTCGATGGCAGCGATGTCGATTTTGGTCATGGTCATCATCGCTTCAAATGCACGCTTGGCGACGGCAGGATCTTTACTGGTAACTGCATCGACCAACACCCGCGGCGAGATCTGCCACGACAGCCCCCACTTGTCCTTGCACCAACCGCAAGCGCTCGCCTGCCCACCGTTGTCGATGATGGCATGCCACAAACGGTCGGTTTCCTCCTGATCCTCGGTAGACACCTGAAAGGAAAACGCTTCACTGTGCTTGAACAGGGGCCGCCATTGAGGCCCACGCAGGGGATACCCAGTACGGTGAATTCAACCGTCAACTCATCACCCTGCTTGCCGGATGGGTAGTCGCCAGGCGCACGGTGTACGGCCTTTACTTCGCTGTCGGGGAAGGTGTTGGCGTAGAAGGTCGCTGCCTCCAGGGCATCGCCGTTGTACCAGAGGCAGATCGTATTCTTGTTGTTCATCGCAAGGCTCCTCGGGTTGAAAGGTGCATGAAGTCTAGACGAACAACCTGCAACACTACTCAGGCTTGCACCGCCTCCCGGCCAGCGCGTGAGTCGGCCCGCCGCGAACGCCAGCTCAGCCCCAATACCATCAGCAAGCCCAGGCCCGCCATCAGTGCGCCTGCCAGGGAAATGGCCGGGTAGCCGAGCCCGGCATTGATCACTGCACCTCCCAATGCCGCACCAATTGCATTCCCAAAATTGAACGCACCGATGTTCATCGCCGAAGCCAGGTTGGGCGCATCTTTGGCGGCCTCCATCACCCGCATCTGCAGCGGCGGCACCAGGGCAAAGCTGGCAGCGCCCCACAGCAGGATCGACAACGCCGTGGGCAACGGCCATTGCATGAGCACCGAGAAGGCAAGCAGCACGGCAATCAACACTACCAGCGAGATGATCAAGGTGCGGTCCACTGAGCGGTCCGCTGACTTGCCACCCCACACATTGCCCAGGGTGAGCCCGATTCCGAACAGCACCAGCATCCCGGTGACAAAGTTGGTCGAAGCGTGGGTGACGTCCCGCAGAATCGGCGCGATGTAGGTAAATACCGTAAACATCGCACTCGAGCCCACTACTGTCAGCGCCAACGCGGCCAGCACAGGCCCGCGACCCAGCACACGGATTTCCGCCATCAGCCCGGCGCCTTTGGGCGCCGGCGCATTGGGCAATGCCCACCACAGCGCCGCCATGACCACCGCGCCAAGCCCACTGATGCCCCAGAACGCGGTACGCCAACCAAAGTTCTCGCCAAACCAAGTCGCCAGAGGCACGCCGCCAATGGTTGCGAGGGTCAGCCCCATGAACATCGCCGCCACAGCCCCCGCGCGCTTCTCGGGCGCCACCAGGCTTGCGGCCACGATCGAGCCAATCCCAAAGAACGCTCCGTGATTGAGCGACGTCACCAGCCTGGCGATCATCAATGTCTGGTAGTTGCTGGCCAGCGCCGACAGCAAATTACCCAGGGTAAAAATCGCCATCAGCCCGATCAGCAGATAACGGCGGGGCACCCTGGCCGTCGCCAGGGTCATGATCGGCGCGCCAATCAACACGCCCATGGCGTAGGCGCTCACCAACAGCCCCGCAGCGGGAATGGAAACATCAAGATCAGCGGCGATACCGGGCAACATGCCCATGGGGGCAAACTCTGTGACCCCGATGCCAAAGGCACCGACGGACAATGCTACAAGGGGGGGATTGATACGCATGGGTGACTCCTCATCTGTGAGCCAAATGCTACAATCCTGCCTTTTGCAGCAGTAGCCCTTGGTTGGGAACTACAGCTTTGCGCAGGAGGCACAAATGGACATTGGCGGGCGCTCGGGAGAGATGGAAGTCTTCACTATGGTCGCCGAGCACGGCAGCCTGTCGGGTGCGGCCAGGGCCTTGGGGCTGACCCCATCGGCCATCAGCCGCATCATCACCCGCACCGAACAGCGCATAGGCACTCGCCTGCTGCTGCGCACCACCCGCGCCATCACCTTCACCGCCGAAGGCGAAGCCTACCTGCGCGGCGCCCGGCGCATCCTCGCCGACATGGCCGAAGTCGAAGACGCCATCACCGACCAGGGCGCCCCACGCGGACGCCTGCGCGTCAGCGCCGCAGTGGCCCACGGCCGCATGACCATCGTCCCCCTGATCGCCGCCTTCAGCGCCCGCTATCCCGCCATCGTCGTCGACCTGATGCTCGGCGACGAAGTCGTGGACATCCTCGGCGGCCAAGCCGACGTTGCCATCCGCTTCGGCCCCCTCGCCGACAGCCCCCTGACTGCTCGCCTTATCGGCTCTACCGGGCAGGTTATCGTTGCTTCACCGGACTACCTGGCACGGCATGGC
>NZ_BCBO01000120.1:0-11218 GCF_001320835.1 Pseudomonas sp. NBRC 111138
GGCCAAAAAGGCCGCCTGGGGCCTGAAGTACACCCGCTCGATCTCCGATCCGAAGTTCGAAACCGGCACCGTCGACACCGACAAAGAGCTGCTGCGCAACCTGGTCGCCTACTACTGCGTGCTGGAAGGCATCTTCTTCTACTGCGGCTTCACCCAGATCCTGTCCATGGGCCGCCGCAACAAAATGACCGGCGTGGCCGAGCAGTTCCAGTACATCCTGCGCGATGAGTCGATGCACCTGAACTTCGGTATCGACGTGATCAACCAGATCAAAATCGAAAACCCACACTTGTGGGATGCCGAGATGAAAGAAGAAGCGACCCAGATGATCCTGCAAGGGACGCAGCTGGAGATCGAATATGCGCGGGATACCATGCCTCGTGGGGTGCTGGGCATGAATGCGGCGATGATGGAGGATTACCTCAAGTTCATCGCTAACCGTCGCCTGTCGCAGATCGGCTTGAAGGAAGAGTACCCAGGCACGACTAACCCGTTCCCGTGGATGAGCGAGATCATGGACTTGAAGAAAGAGAAGAACTTCTTCGAGACCCGTGTGATCGAGTATCAGACCGGCGGCGCGTTGAGCTGGGACTGAATCAACACGAACCAATAAATGTGGGAGCGGGCTTGCCCGCGATAGCGCTGTATCAGTCACGGATGTACCCACTGACACACAGCTATCGCGGGCAAGCCCGCTCCCACATTGGCTATTGATGATCCATAGACTTTGCAAGCAAGCCTTTATGCCCAACCAAACCATCAAAACCCCTTGCGTCGGCCTGTGCTCCACCGTCTACGGTGACCTGGTCTGTCGGGGCTGCAAGCGCTATCACCACGAGGTGATCCAGTGGAATGGCTATAACGCCGAGGAAAAACAGGCGGTGTGGCTGCGTCTGGAACAACTGCTGGTACAGGTAATGGCCAGCAAGCTGGAAGTGTTCGACCCGCACTGCCTGCGACAGCAGTTGGAAGCGCGCAAGATTCGTTTTATGCCGCACCAGTCTCCGTATTGCTGGGCATACCAGTTGATTGCGCGGGGTGCGCGGGTGATTTCCAGGCTGGATGCCTATGGTTTGACGCTGTTACCGGAGTTTCGTGAACGCCACCTGGCGGATTTGCGCGATGCGATAGATCGAGAGTTCTTTTTGCTGTCCGAGGCACATTACGAACGCTATATCGCCCCGGTTTTCTTGAAAGAGTCATTCGGGCCGGCGCTGATTGCCACGCGCTGACCCAAATCGCAAACACTGCGGGAACTGGCCATAGGTAGTTACATTACTGCGGTACAACGCTGGACCTGTGGCGAGGGAGCTTGCTCCCGTGACGGCCCTGACAGCCGACGATGATCCAACTCACGCTCCGCGACCCAAAGTAGATAAGCGTCGACTATCAGGCCGTCATCGCAGGCAAGCCAGTTCCCACCCAATTGTGTTTAAAATGCCGCCCGCCCGATGACTGACGCTTAACGATGAACCCAGACGCACTCGCTACCCTGCACGCCCACTTGCTCACTGCCCTGGCTGACGCGCCTGCGGAAACCCGGCGCCTGTTCCATGGCCGTGGCCGTTGCTGGCCAGGTCTGGAACAACTGACGGTGGACTGGCTGCAAGGGGTGGTGCTAGTTGCTTTGTTCAAAGAAACCGAGCACCTGGATGCCCTGAAGCACACACTGTTGCAGATCGAGTGGAGCCGTTTCGGCGTGCACACCGTGGCCCTGCAACACCGCTACCTGCCGCAAAGCACCACCGAATGGCTGGTGGGCGACGCCATCGACGAACTGACCATCACCGAGGGCGGCCTGCGCTACCTGATTGACCTGGGTAAAAAACAGAACAGCGGGCTGTTTCTCGACATGCGTTACGGGCGCAACTGGGTGCGCGAACAAGCCCAGGGCCAGCGTGTGCTGAATTTGTTTGCCTATACCTGCGGTTTTTCCGTGGCCGCCATCGAAGGCGGCGCCGACCATGTGGTGAACCTGGACATGGCCCGTGGGGCCTTAAGCCGTGGCCGCGACAACCATCGCCTGAATGGGCACGACCTGAGCCGAGTGAGTTTCCTGGGCCACGACTTGTTCAAGTCCTGGGCCAAGGTGACGAACAACGGCCCTTACGACCTGGTGATCATCGACCCGCCCTCCTTCCAGAAAGGCAGTTTCCTGCTGACTAAGGATTACCAGCGCGTGCTGCGCCGCCTGCCAGACTTGCTCAGTGCCCACGGCACCGTGCTGGCATGCATGAACGATCCGGCCTTCGGCGAAGACTTCCTGATCGACGGTGTGACCCGCGAAGCACCGGGCCTGCGGTTTGTACAGCGGCTGGAAAACCCACCGGAATTTCCTGACATTGACCCACAGAGTGGGCTGAAGGCCCTGGTGTTCCGTCAGGGTTGATGCCGAAACATCCTACGCTTGCTACGCTAACGGATACGCCGGGCGGTGAACCTTATCCTCCCCTTCCCGGTCGATACCTGCATTCCCTGGCCAGACTCGACGGCGCTACGTTGTCGGCTGCCCCGTTTGACCTTTTGGAGAACCGCCCGTGATATCGACCCTGCATGTAGCCAGACTCAAAGCCTGGGGCGCCCACGGCTTTACCGCCACCGGTGTGGTACTGGCCTTTTTGGCCACCCTGGCGCTGCTGGAAAACTCCCCCAAGGCGTGCCTGCTGTGGCTGGGCCTGGCACTGGTGGTGGATGGCGTCGACGGCTCGCTGGCGCGACGGGTGAATGTCAGCACGGTGCTGCCCAGCTTTGACGGCTCGGTGCTGGACCTGGTGATCGACTACCTCACCTACGTGTTCATTCCTGCACTGTTTATCTACCGCTACATCGACCTGCCTGATTTCACCCACCTGTTTGCGGTTTCGGTGATTCTGGTGTCGTCGCTGTTCTGCTTTTGCAACGTGAACATGAAGAGCAAGGACAACTACTTCGTCGGCTTCCCTGCCGCCTGGAACGTCGTTGCCCTGTGCGTCTATATCATCCAGCCGGATGCGTGGGTCACCTTGCTGACCGTGATCGGCCTGGCGCTGTTGACCGTCACGCCGATGAAGTTCCTGCACCCGTTCCGGGTCAAGCGCTTCATGCCGATCAACATCGCGGTGACCACCATCTGGCTGCTGTGCAGCTTCCTGATGGTGGTGGATTACCCGAACACCAACCCTTGGACATTTGGCTTATGGTCGCTGATGTCGGCGTACTTCCTGGGTATCTGCATCTGGCGCACGGCCGTGGAATGGCTGGGCGCGCACAAATAACCAGGCGGGCCCGGTAAAAAATGTGGGAGGGGGCCTGCCCCCTCCCACATTTGAGTCACATCGCAGTAAGATGCTGGCCTTCTGCGGCCCTCCAACAATAAGCCCTGCCCATGCCCTTCGAACTCAGCGTTGACCTCACCACCCTGGCCATCCTGGCCGTTGTCGCCTTTATCGCCGGTTTTATCGACGCCATCGCCGGCGGTGGCGGTTTGTTGACCACGCCCGCCCTGCTCACCGCTGGCATGCCGCCGCACCTGGTGCTGGGCACCAACAAGCTCAGCTCCACCTTCGGCTCGGCCACCGCCAGTTTTACCTTCTACCGGCGCAAGCTGTTCCACCCACGCCAATGGGTGCACGCCATCGTCGGTACCTTGATCGGTGCGCTGACCGGCGCGGTCGTCGCGCATTACTTGCCTGCCGAAACCCTGAACAAGATGCTCCCGGTGATCGTCTTCGCCTGCGGTGTGTATCTGCTGTTCGGTGGCACGCCCAAGGCGCCACTGGACGCGGAGGCACCGATCAAAAAGAAATGGCAAGCCACCCAGGGCTTTGGCCTGGGTTTCTACGACGGCGTGGCGGGGCCCGGCACGGGGGCGTTCTGGACGGTCAGCACGATGCTGCTGCACCCCATCGACCTGGTGAAGGCCAGCGGCGTGGCGCGCAGCATGAACTTCGTCAGCAACGCGGCGGCGCTGACGGTGTTTATCATCAATGGTTCGGTGGACTGGATTGTCGGCCTGGCGATGGGGGTATCGGTGATGTGTGGCGCGTTCTTTGGCGCACGCAGCGCGATCAGCGGCGGCGCCAAATTCATTCGCCCGGTGTTTATCACCGTGGTCCTGGGCCTGACCGTGCGCCTAGCCTGGCAGCACTGGTTCAGCGTGGCCTAAACGGCGGGCCACGTAGAGGTCGATGAGGTAACGCGCAATCGAGCGTGACGCCGGCAACGGCGGCAGCTCGTGGATATTGAACCACTGCGCGTCCTCGATCTCGTCGGCCTGGGGCACGATATCGCCACCTGCGTATTCGGCGTGAAAGCCCAGCATCATCGAGTGAGGGAACGGCCAGCATTGGCTGCCCATGTACTGGATGTTCTTGACCTCCAGCTGCACCTCTTCACGCACTTCACGGATCAGGCAGTCTTCGGCGGACTCACCCGGCTCGGCAAAACCGGCCAGGGTGCTGTAGACCCCGGTGACGAAACGCGGCGAACGCGCCAGCAGGATGTCATCGCCACGGGTCACCAGCACGATCATGCTCGGTGAGATCCGTGGGTAGCTGCGCAGGTCACAGGCCTGGCAATACATCGCTCGCTCCCTCGGCACCTGCACCATCGCCTGGCCACAACTGCCACAAAAACGGTGTTCCCGCGCCCAGGTACCGATCTGCGCGGCGTAGCCCAGCACCTTGTACAGGGTGTGATCACCTTGCAGCATAAAGCCGCGCAAGCCCTGCCAACTGCACCCTGGCACATCAGCCGGCGAGTCGAGTTCCAACAGGTACACCGGCTCGCCGTCGAGGTGGCCGATGCCGTGTTCGGCAAACACCGGCAGGTCCTGGCGCTTGAGCCATTCGCGCGGGAACAGCGGGCCGTTGGTGTCGTGTAAGAAGCCTTCGCGGCTGCGGGCGACGGCCCAGCCGCCGGGGGCGTCGTTGTCCAGCAGCGTTGTGGTAATCCAGCCTGGGGTCATGTCAGTCAATCCACGAATTCGGGTTTCTGCTTACTCATATGGGCCGCAATGGCCACGCGCAAGTCGTTGGATTGCAACATAGCCGAGTTCCAGGTGGCAACGTATTCCAGGCCGTCATTGACTGTGTGGTCACGCATGTAGCTGATCATGGCCTTGGTGCCGGTCACGGCAATCGGCGACTTGGCGGCGATTTGATGGGCCAGGTCCATGACACCCGCCAGCAGGCTTTCATGATCGGCAAACACGCGATTGACCAGGCCGATGCTGCGCGCTTCTTCGGCGCCGAATTGACGACCGGTATAGGCCAGTTCACGCAGCATGCCGTCGCCGATGATGCGCGGCAGGCGTTGCAAGGTGCCGACGTCGGCGGCCATGCCGATGTCGATTTCCTTGATCGAGAATTGCGCGTCTTCGGCTGCGTAGCGCATGTCGCACGCGCTGATCAGGTCGATGGCACCGCCAATGCAGTAGCCCTGGATCGCCGCCAGCACGGGCTTGCGGCAAGTGTCCACGGCGTTGAACGAAGCTTGCAGCTCGAGAATCTTGCGGCGCAGCAGGCGCGCATTGCGACCCACGTCCTTGCCAAAATCATTGGCGATCGAGGCCAGCATCATCAGGTCGATGCCCGAGGAAAAATGCTTGCCCGCGCCGCTGAGCACCACGGCACGCACGGCGTCGGTCTCGTCGACCCATTGGAAGATGTCGATGATTTCGGTCCAGAACGCCGCGTTCATGGCGTTGATCTTTTCCGGGCGATTGATCTGCACATGGGCAACGTTGCCGCTGAGTTCGACAACGAAGGCTTGGTATTCGGACATGGCAGTGATCCCTGACTGGCGATTGAGAAAGGCCAGACTATATCAAGGGTGCGCCACGGCGCATCGGCCAAAAACGGGACTGGCCACGGTGAGGGAAAAGACGCTGGATAAAACCCGATGCACAGGCCATCCTTTGCGCTTTAAGCCGCGCTGTGCGCGGCGCTCGACGTTTTAAGGAAATGCCATGCACGCCCAACCCCTCGCTCCCGCCGACTTCGAATTCATTGACGCCACCTTGCTCAAATACGGCGAAGACCACTCGGTGCTGAACATGGCCGAACTCGACGGTTATTTCACCGCCCTGGTTTCCAGCCCGGCCAAGGTGGATGTGGCCGAGTGGTTCCCGGCAATCTGGGGTGGGCAAAACCCTGAATGGGACAACATGGACGAGGCCCAGGCTTTTCTCGAGCTGTGTGTACGCCATATGAATACCCTGGCCGCACAATTGGCCACTGACTCCCAGGCATTCAAAGCCCGTTTCGATGAAACCGAACATCAAGGCCAGGCGGTGACCCTTGCCGAGGAATGGTGCTTTGGTTATGTGCGCGGCGTGACAATCGCCAACTGGCCGCCATTGCCCGCTGTACAAGCCGGGCAACTGGAGCGGATTTCCTGCTGCGCCGAACAGGACAATTTCGAACTGCCGGCAGACCTGGATGTAAACGCCCATCAACTGCAGGTCAGCGAAATCGAACCGGCTGCACGGGCGCTGCATGACTACTGGTTGAGCCAGCGCTAAGGCAGTAGGAGCGAGCTAGCTCGCGAAAAACTTACAGGCGCCGCGTTCATTCAGGAAGCACGCTTATCGTTGACGTTTTTCGCGAGCAAGCTCGCTCCTACATTCGGGCCGCAGCGCATGCCAATAAAATACGCAGATCACCCACTCACTCGACAAGCATGGCGTGTTTGCCTGATGATTCGGGTCCGCACGTCGGCCACTCCACGCCACCTCGCCTTGACCAGGAGCCTTGTACCTTGAGTTCGCAGAAAACCGTGACCGTTACACCGCCCAACTTCCCCCTCACTGGCAAGGTCGCGCCCCCCGGCTCCAAATCCATTACCAACCGTGCGCTGTTGCTCGCGGCACTGGCCAAGGGCACCAGCCGTTTGAGCGGTGCGCTCAAAAGTGATGACACGCGCCACATGTCGGTCGCCCTGCGGCAGATGGGCGTCACCATCGACGAGCCGGACGACACCACCTTTGTCGTCACCAGCCAAGGCTCGCTGCAATTGCCGGCCCAGCCGTTGTTCCTCGGCAACGCCGGCACCGCCATGCGCTTTCTCACGGCTGCCGTCGCCACCGTGCAAGGCACCGTGGTACTGGACGGTGACGAGTACATGCAAAAACGCCCGATCGGCCCGCTGCTGGCCACCCTGGGCCAGAACGGCATCCAGGTCGACAGCCCCACCGGTTGCCCACCGGTAACGGTGCATGGCGCGGGCAAGGTCCAGGCCAGGCGTTTTGAGATTGACGGAGGCTTGTCCAGCCAGTACGTATCGGCCCTGCTGATGCTGGCGGCGTGCGGCGAAGCGCCGATTGAAGTGGCGCTGACCGGCAAGGACATCGGCGCCCGTGGCTATGTGGACCTGACCCTCGATTGCATGCGTGCGTTCGGGGCCCAAGTAGACATCGTGGACGACACCACCTGGCGCGTGGCCCCCACGGGCTATACCGCCCATGATTACCTGATCGAACCCGACGCTTCCGCCGCCACTTACCTGTGGGCCGCAGAAGTACTGACCGGTGGCCGTATCGATATTGGTGTAGCCGCGCAGGACTTCACCCAGCCCGACGCCAAGGCACAGGCCGTGATCGCGCAATTCCCGAACATGCAGGCCACGGTGGTGGGTTCACAAATGCAGGATGCGATCCCGACCCTGGCGGTGCTCGCCGCATTCAACAATACCCCGGTGCGCTTTACTGAACTGGCGAACCTGCGCGTCAAGGAATGTGACCGCGTGCAGGCGCTGCACGATGGCCTCAACGAAATTCGCCCGGGCCTGGCGACCATCGAGGGCGATGACCTGCTGGTCGCCAGCGACCCCGCCCTGGCTGGCACCGCCTGCACCGCACTGATCGACACCCACGCCGACCATCGCATCGCCATGTGCTTTGCCCTGGCCGGGCTGAAAGTCTCGGGCATTCGCATTCAAGACCCGGACTGCGTAGCCAAGACCTACCCTGACTACTGGAAAGCGCTGGCCAGCCTGGGCGTTCACTTAAGCTACTGACACACAAACCTGTAGGAGCGAGCTTGCTCGCGAAAAACGTTAACCAAAACGCGTGTTTGCTGAATGAATGCGGCGCCTGTGAGTTTTTCGCGAGCGAGCTCGCTCCTACAACTGAACCTTGCCGGGAGCGTCAATGACCCTTCGCCAACCCTGCCCACCCGGCGCCTGTGTCTGCAACCGTGAACAACTGCTGGAAGCTCCCGGCGCTGATCTGCGCATTCTGCAACTGACGCGACAGCAGGAAAAAATCCTGCTGGAGCGCCTGGAAAACCTCAAGAGCCTGCAAGACCTCGAACACCTGCAACAGCGGATGTACGACCAACTCGGCATCCGCGTACACATCGCGCCCGGGCATACCGAGGTCAAGAGCATGCGCGGGATCCAGATCGTCATCGACGAACTGCCGGGCATGTGCCGCAAGACCCGCCAGTCGATCCCCGCCTCCATTCGCCGTGGCCTGGAGAAAAACCCAGAGATTGCCTACCGCTTGCTCGACGCCCACGACCTGTTTCGCGACGCTTGAATTATCCCGCGACGGCCTCACGCTCAAACAACCCCTGCCCCACGGTCCGGCCCTTGTGCAAATGCGCCTGGGCCGTGCCACTTTCCGAGTCCAACAACAACTCGGAAGTGAGTACCCGCGCCCCGCAATAATCAAAGATGCCGTAGTCGATCTGGGTATTCATGGCCTTGGCATAACCGTGTCGATCGAAGGCGCTTTCGTCAGCCGCCCCCAGGGCCAGCACATGTACGTGCAAATGCCTGAGTTTCTTCTGCACCGGTGTGTCGGGGCCGTAATCAATCGCCCAGCCATTGACAAATACGCGGTCGACCCAACCCTTGAGCAACGCCGGCATCGACCACCAGTAGATGGGGAACGCCAGCACCAGCGCGTCGGCGCGGTCTATGCGGGCCTGTTCGGCCACCACGTCGGCTGGCGGCGTCGCCCGAGTACGGTGCACCCGATGGTCGGCCGCGCTGTAGCGTGGGTCGAACCCTTCAGCGGCAAGGTCGGCTATTTCAAAGGTGTGGCCAGAGGCGCTCAAGCCTGCACCCACCTCGGCGGCCACGCTATGGGTAAGGGATTGTGGGTCGTGATGGGCAACAACGATCAGTGCGTGCATGACTTTGACTCCGTTTCGGCTTAATCTACTTTTAGTAAGTTACGTCGAATAAGTTACTTTTGGTATATAAGCATGTCAAGCAATGAATCCCCTGCCCCCCGTCGTCGTTTGTCCCGTGAAGATCGCCTGCGCCAGTTACTCGACGTGGCCTGGCAATTGGTGCGTGACGAGGGCACCGACGCCCTGACCCTGGGCCGCCTCGCCGAGCTGGCGGGCGTCACCAAACCGGTGGTGTACGACCACTTCGCTACACGCGCGGGTTTGCTGGCCGCGCTGTATGCAGACTTCGACGCGCGCCAGGACCAAGTGTTTGCCGATGCCATCGCCACCAGCAAGGCGACTCTTGAGGACCGCGCGTGGGTTATCGCGTCGTCGTATGTCGATTGTGTGTTGTTGCAAGGTCGGGAAATACCCGGGGTGATTGCCGCCTTGAGCGGTTCGCCGGAGTTGGAAGCATCCAAGCGCGAATACGAGGCGATCTTTCTCGATAAATGCCGAGATGCGCTGTCGCCCTTCACCGCCGGCGGCAGCATCTCCCAGGCCGGGTTGCGCGCCATGCTCGGCGCGGCGGAAGCCCTGTCCCATGCGGCGGCCAATGGCGAGATCAGCCGGGAGGAAGCTCAGCAGGAGCTGCTGGAGACTATCCTCGGGATGGTCAGGCGCGTCAGGCCGTAGGCAGACGGCCCTGGACGAACAGTTGCGCCTTGCGCGTCAACTGGTCCAGGTGCCGATCACGCTGTTTCTCTGCGTCGACCATGGCGCGCTTGCCGTGTTTTTGCAGCAGGTAGGTGTGGATCTGCCGCACCTCCAGCGAGCTGTAGATTGAGGCCACATCCAACACGCCCATCAACCCATCGGTGCCGTAGTTGCGGGTGTTCATCACGACCTGGGTGCCACGCGCACCGCGTACCTGGAAACCCATGGCTTCGAACACCGCAACCTTCTCTACCGCACAGGCCAGTTCGGCGTGGGGATAACGCGCCAACACTTCGTCCATCATGCTGCGTGCCACACCCTGGCGACGAAAGCCCGCCTGCACCGCCATAAACGCGATGCCACACGCGTGCGGATCATCCTTCACCGGCAAATACAGGCAAAAACCCACCACCGTCTCGTCTTCCGTCGCCACGACCAACTCGACCGCGATGCCCTTTTCGCCATTCAACGCCTCAAGGTACAGGTGCACCTCAAACCCGATGGCGTACTGGTAGATGCTGTAGAGCAGGTTGCTCGGTGCCAGCGCTACGCTGCTGATATCGGTGAGGTTGTCCACCACCATCTGCAGGATCTGGCTGTTGACCGGTTCGGGGCACGGCGTGGTGTAGCGGGTAAGACTGAACATGCAAATTCCTGGGGTTTCGCGTCAAGGCAGCGGCGATTGTACCTGTTGCGCGCCGATCATGGCCCGCACACCTCGCGCAAACATGCGCGCAGCCAGCGATGGGCCAGGTCGGCGTCCTGCCGCGGGTGCCACAGCATCGCCACGGTAAATGGCGGCAATGTCACCGGCAGCTCAAAGCAGTACAAGCCTCGAGGCGGCACGGTGATATAGCGTTCAGGCACGCTGGCGATCAGGTCGGTATCACGCGCCAGGGCGATGGCCGTGTTGAAACCGGCGACCACGATGCCGACCTGCCGAACCAGACCTTGCGCCTCAAGGGCCTCGTCGATCTGGCCACGGTCCTGCCCACGCCGCGACACGTAGACATGTTGTCCCTGGGCGAAACGCGCTGCGCTAAGAGGGCCGCGGCTCAGAGCATGGCCCTCGCGCACCACGCCCACCAGGCGGTCACGGAACAGCGCCTGGGTCAGCACCTCCGGGCTGGCGCCGGCATCGACCACACCGGTTTCCAGGTCGACGACACCGTCGCGCAGCAACGTACTGTGCTTGTCGCTCTTGTGCACGAAACGCAATCGCACCCCTGGGGCGTCCTGGGCGATACGCGCCAGCAAGGCGGGGCCGAAGCGTTCGACGAACTCCTCGCTAGTGCGCAGGGTGAAGGTGCGCACCACCTCACCCAAGTCCAGGGTGTTTGCCGGGCGCAATACCGCATGGGCGTCCTGCACCAATTGGCTGACCTGTTCACGCAATCGCAACG
>NZ_BCBO01000121.1:0-27592 GCF_001320835.1 Pseudomonas sp. NBRC 111138
GGGCGTCGGTACCAGGCCGCGCCCGGCACGTACCAGCAGCGGATCGCCAGTGGCTGCACGCAAACGCGCCAGGGCCCGGCTCATGGCCGAAGGGCTCAGGCGCAGGCGCTGGGCCGCGCGAGCGACGCTGCCTTCGGCAAGCAACACGTCCAGGGTGATGAGTAAATTGAGGTCGGGCATGGGGACTCCTTATCAGGCGTTGGACGCAGCTATAACCTGCAACCCCTGCGTCTTCCGCCATCTTAGGCGACGCCGTAGATTTGCGACAGGTGCATTCACTCAAGGAAACACGCATGCAAACCTCCACACGCGGCGGCCTGGTGGCCTTGTCGCTGTCCATGTTGCTGGCCGCCCTGGGCACCAGCATCGCGAATGTCGGCCTGCCCAGCCTGGCGCACGCCTTCGGGGCATCGTTTCAGGCCGTGCAGTGGGTGGTGCTCGCCTACCTGCTGGCCATCACCGCCGTGATTGTCAGCGCCGGGCGCCTGGGCGACCGTCTGGGGCGCCGGCGCTTGCTGCTGGCCGGGTTGCTGGTGTTTGCCCTGGCCTGCGCCGGGTGTGCCGCCGCGCCAACCCTGTCCTGGCTGATCGGCGCACGGGCATTCCAGGGCCTGGGCGCGGCGATCATGATGGCGATGACCCTGGGCATGGTCGGTGACACGGTCACGAAAGCGAATACGGGCCGAGTCATGGGCCTGCTCGGCACTATGTCGGCACTCGGCACGGCCATGGGGCCGAGTGTCGGCGGAGTATTGCTCAGCCTGTGGAGCTGGCGCGCGCTGTTTCTGATCGGCCTGCCCTTGGCGGGTGTGGCTGCCGCCCTCGCCTACCGTTATTTGCCGGCGGATGCTAACGCCCGCGAAGCTTCGCCAGGCGATACACTCTGGGCGCCCCTGCGCGATGCGCCGTTGCGCGCCGGCCTGGTCATGAGTGTTCTGGTGTCGGCGGTGATCATGGCCACGTTTGTGGTGGGCCCGTTCTACCTGTCCCGTGGCCTGGGCCTCGATCCCGCCTGGATGGGCTTGGCCATGGCCGTCGGGCCAACGGTCGCGGCGGTTACCGGTGTACCGGCGGGTTACCTGACCGATCGCCTCGGCAGCCAACGCCTGACCTTCGTGGGATTGAGCGTGATGCTGTGCGGGGCCCTGTTGCTGTCGCAGGCGTCCGGGCTTGGTGTTTATCTCGCGGCGCTGATCGTGTTGACAGCCGGCTACAGCCTGTTCCAGGCGGCCAACAACACGGCGGTAATGAGCGATATACAGGCGACACGCCGAGGCACAGTGTCCGGCCTGCTGAATCTGTCGCGCAACCTGGGCCTGATTTTCGGCGCCTCAGCCCTCGGCGCGGTGTTCGCCCGCGCCACCCCGGATGTCAGCCATGCCGCGCCCCAGGCGGTGGAAGTCGGCTTGCACGCCACCTTCGCCATGGCGGTAGGTTTGCTGTTACTGGCTGTGCTGATCGCCTGGAGACGCGCACATTCCCTGGCCAGCGCGAAGCAGACAAACGTTGACAAGCTAAAATCGTAACGACTATTGTCTGACAACCTGATCACCAAGGTTTTCCCATGCTTGAGCTCCAGCGCCCCGATTCGCTTGTCGTACGGGTTGTCAGCGCCATTCGCGCAGAAATCGAATCCGGCCAACTGGCCCCGGAGTCGCGCCTGCCGACCGAACAGCAACTGGCCGAACAACTCAACGTCAGCCGCTCCGTGGTGCGTGAAGCCATTGCCCAGCTCAAGGCCGACGGTGTGCTCACCGCCCGCCGTGGCCTGGGCTCGTTTATTTCGCAGACCCCTGCAGGCACGGTGTTTCGGTTTCCACAGCCCAATGGTCGGCGACCTGACCTGGCGCAAATGTTCGAAGTGCGCTTGTGGATCGAAACCCAGGCCGCTTCGATTGCCGCCCAGCGCCGCGACACCGCCGACCTGCAGCGCATGAAAAGCGCGTTGCAGGCCATGCAGGACAACCGCGACGACTTTGAAGCCGCAGCCCTGGCCGATGTGGAATTCCACCGTGCCATTGCCGACGCCAGCAAGAATGACTACTTCGTGGCCTTCCATGACTTCCTCAGGAGCCAGTTGGCCAGTGCGCGTAAAACCGCGTGGGAAAACTCGGCCTCGCGCTTTGCCACCGGTTCGGCCGACGCGACCCTGGAACATCAACAGCTCTACCAGGCCATTGCCGACGGCGACGCCCAGCGCGCCGCTGCCAGTGCCGAGGCGCACCTGCGTGCCGCGGCGCGACGCCTGCAACTGGAATTACCCACCACGAATTGATCCACCTTGTTTGCAGCGTGTCCGTGGACACGCCATTTTTTTAACAAAAACATTAGTCTGACAACCTGATAAGCAGACTGAAATGTACAGCCTAGGTACCCAGCAATGATTCATGACTTTTGCATTATCGGCGGCGGCATTGTCGGCCTGGCCACCGCCATGGAGCTGCTCAAGCGCCAACCCGGCGCGTCGCTGGTGATCCTGGAAAAAGAGTCGGTACTGGCCAGGCACCAGACCGGCCACAACAGCGGCGTGATCCATGCCGGCATCTACTACGCACCCGGCAGCCTCAAGGCCGATTTGTGCAAGCGCGGCGCCGAAGCCACCAAGCAGTTCTGCCGCGAACACGGGATCAAATTCGAGGTGTGCGGCAAGCTGCTGGTGGCCTCAAGCCCGCTGGAAATGCAACGCATGGAAGCGCTGTACGCCCGTGCCCAGCTCAATGGCATGCAGGTGGAGCGTTTGAATGCCGAACAACTGCGCCAGCGTGAACCGAACATCGTCGGCCTCGGCGGCTTGTTTCTCGATGCCACCGGGATTGTGGATTACCGCCAGGTGTGCGAGACCATGGCCCAGGTGATTCGTCGCAACGGTGGGCAGATCTGCCTGGAACGCACCGTCACTGCCATCCACGAAAACACCGATACGGTCACCGTCAACACCGAGGGCGAGACCTGGCAGGCCCGCCACCTGGTGGTGTGCGCCGGCTTGCAGTCGGACCGCCTGGCCCGGCTGGCCGGCATCCGCATCGACCATCAGATCATCCCGTTTCGGGGCGAGTACTTCCGCCTGCCCGCCGCCAAGAACAACATCGTCAACCATCTGATCTACCCGATCCCTGACCCGGAGCTGCCCTTCCTCGGCGTGCACCTGACCCGCATGATCGACGGCAGCGTCACCGTCGGCCCGAATGCCGTGCTGGGCCTGGGCCGCGAGAACTACCGCAAGTTTTCGGTGAACTGGCGCGACGTGGCGCAGTACGCCAGCTTCCCGGGTTTCTGGAAAACCCTCTGGCAAAACCTCGGTTCGGGCACCACCGAGATGAAGAACTCCTTGTTCAAGTCCGGCTACCTGGAGCAGTGCCGCAAGTACTGTCCGTCCCTGACCCTCGATGACCTGCTGCCCTACGAGGCCGGTATCCGTGCCCAGGCAGTGATGCGCGACGGCAGCCTGGTGCACGACTTTCTGTTCGCCCAAACCTCACGAATGCTGCATGTGTGCAATGCGCCCTCGCCGGCCGCCACCTCGGCCATGCCCATCGGCGCGATGATCGCCGACCGCCTGTTCCACCCCCAGTAACACCGCACCGCCCGCTCACCCAACAATAACTACAAAGACCAGAAGGAAGTCCAGCATGTCGGCATCCGCCTCCATCCCCGGTACCGAAACGCCCGAACAAACCCGCAAGCGCCTGCGCAAAGTCGCCGCGGCCACCATCTTCGGCTCGATGCTGGAGTGGTACGACTTTTACCTGTACGCCACCATGGCGGCGATTGTGTTTTCGAAGATCTTCTTCGATAACAGCGACCCGAAGACTGCCACGCTGATGGCCTTTTCGACCTTTGCCATCGGCTTTATCGCCCGCCCCTTCGGCGGCATCCTGTTTGGCTACCTGGGCGACAAGTTCGGGCGCAAGCAAGTGCTGGTGCTGACCTTCTGCCTGGTGGGCGTGTGCACCACCTTGATCGGCTTGATCCCCAGCTACGCCTCCATCGGCATCTGGGCCCCGATCCTGCTGGTGTTTATCCGCATCATCCAGGGCCTGGGCGCGGGTGCCGAGTTGTCGGGGGCGGCGGTCACGTCCTACGAGCATGCCTCCCAAGGCAAGCGTGGCAGCCAGGGCGCCTGGCCGGCACTGGGCCTGAACCTGGGCCTGTTGCTGTCCTCGCTGACCATTTACCTGCTGACCATCAACGGCAACGAGTTCCTGTTGGCCGGCGGCTGGCGCATTCCGTTTATCTGCAGCATCGTGCTGGTGGGCGTCGGCCTGTGGGTGCGCAACAGCATTCCGGAAACCCCACAGTTCGAAGCGCTGAGCAAGGAAAAAGCCAGAGCCAAGCCATCGCCCCTCAAGGCCTTGTTCAAGAACGACCTCAAGGGCCTCGCCGTGGTGTTTTTTGTCGCGATTGGCTACAACGCCCTGAGCTACATCTTCAAGACCTTCTCCCTGGCGTACCTGACCCAATTCAAAGGCGTGGACGTGCATGTCACCTCGCTGTCGGTGACCATCGCCAGCCTGGTAGCCATCGTCGCCGTGCCCTGCTTCGGCTGGCTGTGTGACAAGTGGAGCAGCAAGGCCGTGTTGATGCTCGGCGGGCTGTGCTCGCTGTTGTTCGCCTACCCGTTCCTGGCCCTGCTCAACAGTGGTGAAAGCCTGATGATTTACCTCGCAATCGGTGTGGGCACCGGTATCCTCGCGCCGATGATGTTTGCGCCCCAGGGCTCGTTCCTGAGCCGGCAGTTCCCGACGCAAACGCGCTCTTCGGGTTTTGGCACCGGGCGGGAAATCGGCACCGCCATTGCCGGTGGCCTGGCACCGCTGGGCGCGCTATCTATGGTAGCGGCCTCGGCCACCCACTCCACCGATGGCGTGGTGGTGATCCTTGCGATTTCTGCCTTGTTGGTGGTGGTGTTTGCCCTTTGCGATCAGGGCGCGAAACACTCGGCATTCAAGAACTGAGCAAAAAAGTTCGGACCAACGGGTGCATGGATGCACCTGGATCGCGCATCATGGGCACTTTCAAGCTCAAGGGTAACGTCCATGCGCGTTCTGTCATTGATGATGGGTCTTGCGACGCTGGCCGCCACTACGGTGTTCTGCGCCAGCGCGATGGCGAATGAAGAAAGTCAGTTAGTCCAACAGATCAACCAATACCGCAGCCAGGTGCAACGCTGCGGTGACCAGGGTTCCCAGGAGCTGCCGCCGCTGACCAGCGATACACGGCTGGTGTTGCCGGCCTCCAATGTCGGCGATTTGCAGCAGTCGCTGGCGCGGGCTGCGTACCCGATGGTGAACGTGCAGGCCATCAGCCTGTCCGGTCCCAAGGATGCCGAGGCTGCGATGAAAGCGGTACGCGAAAGCTTCTGCCGCGTAGTGCTCGATCCGCAATTTGTCGACATCGGGGTCAGCAACAGCGGCCAGGACTGGCGCATCGTGCTGGCTCGCCCGTTGGTGACCAGCGGCCTGGGCGATTGGCAGACCGAAGGCAGAAAACTGCTCGACCTGATCAACACCGCCCGTGCCGAGCCGCGCCAGTGTGGCACCCAGGCGTTCACCGCCACGGCGCCCCTGTCGTGGAACGACACCCTGGCCGGCGCTGCCAACAGCCATACCCGCAACATGGCCAACGGCAATTTCTTCGACCACCTGGACCCCGACGGCCGTACGCCCGGCGACCGCGCCGAGTTGGCGGGGTATATCGCGAAGAATATTGGTGAAAACATCGCCGCCGGCCTCGACACGCCGCGCAAGGTCGTCGACGGTTGGCTCGCCAGCCCCGGCCACTGCGCCAACCTGATGAACCCGCAATTTCGCGAATTGGGTGCCGCCTACGCCATGGACCCCAAGAGTGACGCGGGCATCTATTGGACGGGCTTATTCGGCACGCAATAAGGTTGAGCGCCGGCCCAACCCGGCCAATAATGACGGCGTGCAAATAGACAATGAAATCAAAGTGCTATCAGGGAGATAATTGCGCTGAACTGAATGCGGTCATTCCGGTCTGTTGCTAGTCGGCCTGACTCTTCAAAGCTAAACAATACGTAGCAAGCAAGGTGTGAACCCCATGATGAATTGGCTGCAAGGCAGCAGCGAAATGGCAGAGCGGGTTCGTCAGCACGATTGGGCCAATACGCCCCTGGGGCCACTTGAACACTGGCCCGATGTGTTGAAGACAACCGTTGCGCTGTGCTTCGCGTCGAGTTTCCCCCAGGCCATCGTCTGGGGGCCTCAGTTGATTACTCTCTACAACGACGCGTTCACGCCGATCCTGGGTAGCAAACCCGACGCCTTGGGCCGCCCGTTCAACGAGATCTGGCACGAGGTGTGGGACGATATCAGCCCTATCGCCGACGCCGCGTTCGATGGGCACGCCACCTATATCGAAAACTTCCCGCTGTTGATCCAACGCAACGAAGCGCCGGAACAAGCCTATTTCACCTTTTGCTACAGCCCGATTCGCAATGCCCAAGGCGTGGTGGTCGGTTTGCTCGACACGGTGACCGAAACAACCGCCACGGTATTCCTGGCCCGTCGCCTGGCAGTGCTGGACGCCATCGGCAACAGCGTGGTCAATGCCACCGACGCCGAAACCATCCTGACGTCTACGACCCGCCTGCTGGCCGAACATCTGCAGGTATCCATCTGTGCCTACGCCGACATGGACGAGGATGAAGATGGCTTTACCATTCGCGGTGACTGGTCGGCGCATGGCTCGCCGAGCATCATCGGGCATTACAGCCTCGCGGCGTTCGGGGAATGCGCGGTCAACTGCCTGCGTGCCGGCGAGCCACTGGTGATACGCAATAATCTGATCGAGTTGCCGCCCCATGACGCCGCGAGCTTCCAGGCACTGGGGGTGACAGCCACTATTTGCATGCCGTTGATCAAAGACGGGCGGCTCACCGCGCTGATGGCCGTGCACGACAAACTGCCGCGCTTTTGGTCATCCTATGACATGGCGCTGGTGGGCGAAGTCACCGAGCGTTCCTGGGCGCATATCGAGCGCGTACGCGCCGATGCCGCCGTGCGCGAGGGCCTGGCCGCCTATACAGAGCTCAATGCCAGCCTGGAACAGCGCGTGAATGAGCGTACCCATGCGCTGGCCGAGGCCGAAGCCGCACTGCGCCAGTCACAGAAGCTGGAGGCCATCGGCCAACTGACCGGCGGCGTCGCTCATGACTTCAACAACCTGCTGACCATTATTCGCTCGTCGGTGGACTTCCTGCGCCAGCCCGGCCTGTCCGAGGAGCGTCGGCAACGCTACATGTGCGCGGTGTCCGACACCGTCGAGCGGGCCAGCAAGCTCACCAGCCAACTGCTCGCCTTTGCCCGGCGCCAACCACTGAACCCGCAGGTGTTCGATGTCGGCCAGCGCGTGCAAAATATCGGCGAGATGCTCGAGAGCGTTACCGGTGCACGCATTCATGTGCAGGTTAAATTGCCCGATCAGCCCTGCTATGCGCGCATCGACCCCAGCCAGTTCGAAACCGCACTGATCAACATCGCCCTCAACGCCCGCGATGCGATGGACGGCCAGGGTACCCTGACCCTCAAAGTCGCCAGCGAGCAAACGCTGCCACGTATTCGTGGGGATGCCGAGTCGTGCATGCCCTACATCACCATTTCCCTGGCCGACACCGGCAGCGGGATTCCCAGCGACACCTTCGAGCGCATCTTCGAGCCGTTCTTCACCACCAAGGCCGTGGGCAAAGGCACCGGCCTGGGCCTGTCGCAGGTATTCGGCTTTGCCAAGCAGTCAGGCGGCAATATCGATGTGGCCAGCACCCTCGGCCAAGGCACGGTGTTTACCTTGTATCTGCCGCAAGTCGAAGGCGAAGCGGCGCCGGATCAACACACCCCTGCAGATCTGCCAGCGCCGCAGGAGGCGGCTCATCAACATGTGCTGATCGTTGAGGACAACTTAGAGGTGGGACGCTTCGCCAGCCAGATCCTCAAGGACCTGGGTTACCAGACCACCTGGGCGACCAATGCCGAACAGGCGCTGAACCTCGCTGGCAATGACGTCCAGGGGTTCGACGCGATTTTCTCCGACGTGGTGATGCCCGGCATGACCGGCGTGGCCATGGCCAGGTTGCTGCGCCAGCGCCGCCCCGACCTGCCCGTGGTACTCGTCTCTGGCTACAGTGAGGAACTGGCAGACAGCGGCTACGAAGGCTTTGAGTTCCTCGCCAAGCCCTACTCCGCCGACCAAGTTGCGCGGGTGCTGGCAAAGGCGATGTGCAAGGATCAGTCGACGACCGCCACCTGATTGCGACCCGATGCCTTGGCCTGGTACAGGGCCTTGTCGGCGCTGTTCATCAAGGCGTTCAAATCCAGAGGCTGAGTGCAGGTCGATGCTACGCCCAGGCTTGCGCTCACCCCTTGTACCGGGTCGGCGGGCAAATCATGAATCGTCTGGATCAACTCCTCGGCGATGCTGCGTGCGGTCTCCAACGAGGTATTGGGCAGCAACACCGCAAACTCTTCGCCCCCCAGGCGACCGTAGATATCGGTCTGGCGAAAGGACGCACTGATCACTGCGCCAATCTGGCGCAACACCTGGTCGCCGGCCTGGTGGCCGTAGGTGTCATTGATGGCTTTGAAGTGGTCCATGTCCATCATCAATGCACACAGCGGCTGCTGCTCGCGAAGGCACTGGGCATACAGCAATTGGGCCTGTTCGTAGAACGCCCGACGGTTCATCAGCCCGGTCAGTTCATCGGTCTGGGCGGCACGGTTGGAAATATGATGAGCGCGCTCCATTTGCCTCGTCAGACGGAAGGCTTTTTCCAGGGCATCGGACAGCTTGCGCGTCGCACCGACCACAAACGAAGCAAACACCAGCACCGCCAGCGCCACGCCAACCTGCATCGGCGAAGGCTGAAACAGCATCCATACCGTGCAGGGAAGCAACACCAGCGCCATCGAGCCCAGCGTCATGTAGCGATAGGCTGAATAACAGGACACCGCGCTGACCGACATGCCCACGGTAAACAGCATCACCAGCACCTGGGACAAGCGGTCATCGACCGGCATCACCGCCAGCGCCCCGCCGCCCCAGATACCCGCCGACAGCATCAGCGTGACCCAGTAGTGGCGCTCCCAACGTGCGGGTGTGCGCCCCGCGTCAGGGCAGCGAAACCATTGCACAAACAGATGCAGGCGCACCAATGACGAGCCCGCCAGCAGTACCAGCCACACCAGGATGACCTGCTGATCGAAGCGATCCCAGCACAGCCAGCAGAGCATGACGGCGCCCAGGTAGCTGCCGAAGATCGCCGAGAATGATTGACGAAAGAGCTGGTGCAAACGGTCGGTTCGCACCTGCTCTTCGATGAGGTGACCCTGATCTTGCCCGAGGCTATGCATGGGGTTGGCCTGTTTGACCGGCGACGGCAAAGGCGCCATTGTGGCACCTTGCCAGCAAGCCGAACAGCGGCATACGCTGCGCTAGAGCGTTTCAGGCTCTTGAGGTCGCAAAATGAGCACGCCCAGGGGCGGCAGGTTCAACGACAGCGACACCGGTTGCCCATGGCGCGGCTCATCCTGGGTAAACACGGCCCCGCCATTCCCGTAATTGGAGCCCGCGTAGGTATCGGCATCACTGTTGATCACCTCACTCCACCGCCCGCCAAACGGCACACCGACTGCGTAGCCTTCACGGGGCACCGGGGTGAAGTTGGCAACCACCAACACCGGCTTGCCGTCCTTGCTCCAGCGCAGCCAGGCGTAGACGCTATTGATCGCGTCATCACCGATCAGCCATTGGAAGCCCTGGGGCGCATCGTCCTGTTCGTGCAGCGCCGGCTCTTCGCGGTACAGACGGTTCAAATCGCCTACCAGCTTCTGCACCCCACGGTGCTCGGGGTACTGCAGTAAATACCAATCCAGTTGCTGATCGTGGTTCCACTCGCGCCATTGGCCAAATTCGCAGCCCATGAACAGCAACTTCTTGCCGGGGTGCATCCACATGAAACTGAGGTAGGCGCGCAGGTTGGCAAATTTCTGCCAGCGGTCGCCGGGCATCTTGTCGATCAGCGAGTGCTTGCCGTGCACCACCTCATCATGGGAAATCGGCAGGATAAAGCGCTCCGACCAGGCGTACACCAGCCCGAAACTCAGCTCGTTGTGATGATGGGCGCGGTACACCGGGTCTTGCTGGATGTAATGCAGGGAGTCGTGCATCCAGCCCATGTTCCATTTGTAATTGAACCCCAGGCCACCCTGTTGGGTAGGCTGGCTGACGCCAGGCCAGGCCGTGGACTCTTCGGCAATCACCAAGGCGCCCGGGGCTTCAAGGGCAACCACGTCATTCAGGTGCCGCAGGAAGTCGATGGCTTCCAGGTTCTCGCGACCGCCATGGCGGTTGGGCACCCATTCACCGGCCTTGCGCGAATAATCGCGATACAGCATGGAGGCCACTGCGTCCACGCGCAGGCCATCGACGTGGAAATGCTTGAGCCAGTGCAAGGCCGACGCGAGCATGAAACCGTGGACCTCGGTGCGGCCCAGGTTGTAGATCAGCGTGTCCCAGTCCTGGTGAAAGCCTTCCAGGGGGTTGGCGTATTCGTACAGCGCGGTACCGTCAAATTGCGCCAGGCCGTGGGTATCGGTGGGGAAATGCGCGGGTACCCAATCAAGGATCACGCCGATATCGGCCTGATGGCAGGCATTGACGAACCAGGCAAAGTCTTCCGGCGAGCCAAAGCGAGCACTGGGGGCAAACTGGGATAACGCCTGATAGCCCCAGGAGCCACCAAAGGGGTGTTCCATGATCGGCATCAGCTCGATATGGGTGAAGCCCAATTGTTGAACGTAAGGAATCAGCCGCTCAGCCAGTTCGCGCCAGCCATATTGACGGGCAACTTCACCGGCCTCGTCCAGCTCGCACTGCCAGGACCCCACATGCAGCTCGTAGATCGACAACGGCGCAGTGGTTTTCTGCTTGTCTCCCCGCGATTGCATCCACTCATGGTCCTGCCAATCCACTTGCAAAGGTGCGGCGACCTTCGAGGCGGTGTCCGGCGGCAGTTGGGTGGCCAACGCCACAGGGTCGGCCTTGAGCGGCAAAATGCCGTGGGCACCGAGAATTTCATACTTGTAGGCCGCGCCCGGCTGCAAGCGTGGGATGAAGATTTCCCACACGCCCGATGGATGGCGCAGGCGCATCGGGTGGCGGCGCCCGTCCCAGATATTGAAGTCGCCCACCACCGAAACCCGCCGTGCGTTCGGCGCCCAGACGGCAAAGCGCACGCCTTGCACGCCGTCGACGCTGACCACCTGAGCCCCCAGGCAGTTGCCCAGGTCACGGTGATTGCCTTCGGCAAACAGGTACAGGTCCATTTCCCCCAGCAGCAATTGGCTGAAGCTGTAGGGATCTTCGGTGATCTGCTCACCGCCGGCCCACTGGATTTTCAGCAGGTAGGGCTGGCGAGTGCTGAAGTGCCCAATAAACAGGCCTGGCACCTGGGTGGCATCGAGGCTGCCAAACGGCTCACCTGTGTCACGCGCCAGTACCTGGACACTCAGGGCCTCGGGCAGGAACGCACGGATAAACTGGCCGCCCTGCTCGTCATCATGGGGCCCCAGGATCGAAAAAGGATCGGGGTGCTCGGCGCGCACCAGCGCATCGACGTCCTTGGACGCCGGCAATGCAGTCAACTTGGGCTGCAGCGGTTCTCTCTGTGTAAAACTCATGACGTCTCCCCACCGCGTACAGGTTTAGATATAGGTGTCAGCCCGCTCAGCAAGCCGTGCAGCCCTTGCAGGGGCACCGGCAGCCAGCTCGGGCGGTTTTCTGCTTCGTAGGCCACTTCGTACGCGGCCTTTTCCAGGCTGAACAAGGTCAGCGCTGCGTCTTGGCCGTTGGCATCCTGCCAGTCATGCGCCAGTGTAGACGCAGCGGCCTGGTAAGCCTGGGTAAATGCTACGCGGGCTTCATTCAGGTAGCGGTCGGTCACACGTTTACGCGCAGCGTTCGCTTCTGGCGTGTGATCCACCCCCTGCACATTCAGCGCCATGGCCGCGGCATAATCGAAGGAACGCAGCACACCGCTCACATCTTTATAAGGGCTGTGTTTGCCGCGCCGCTCATGCAGCGGTCGCGCCGGTTCGCCCTCGAAGTCGATCAAGTAGGCATCGCCCTTGACCACCAATACCTGGCCCAGGTGCAAGTCACCGTGGACGCGAATGCGCAACCCGCCCACCGTGGCTTTGGCCAACGCCTGAACATGCGCCGCGATGGCTTTTTTCTGCGCCAGTAATTCACTGACCAACGCCTGGTCGGCGGGGTTCAACTGGCTTTGATTAAGCTTGAGCAACTGCAAGGCGCGGTCGATCTGGGCGCCGACATCCTGGGCCCAGGCTTGGGTGTCTTTGGCTGTGGTGGGTTCGGGTTTGAAAGCCTTGTCGGCGGTTGGCGCACCCAACACCAGGTGCATTTCACCCAGGCGCTGACCGAGCAAACCGGCAAAATCCGCCAGTTCGCCGAGGGCGTTGTAATGCTGTTCCTGTTCAGAGATCGCGTCGGCCAGCTCATCGCGGATCGCCCGCTCCAGGTTGTTCTGGGTCCAGCTCCAGGCATCGCCCTGATTGCTCAGGTAACCCTGGGCAATCATCAGCAGGTTGTCCTGCCCCTGCCCGTCGCGGCGGCTCATAAAGCCCAACAGCGGCGAGATATTCGGGTAGCCGGCGGCGGTCAGGTAGGCACTCATTTCCAGCTCCGGGTGCACACCGGCGCTGACTTTACGAATCAGCTTGAGCACCAGGCTGTCACCGACCACCACCGAGCTGTTGGACTGCTCGGCAGACAAATAACGCACCGGCGATTCACGGGTCAGTTGCAGTGCAGCCAAGTGCTCAGTCGCCTCGAACCGCAGATCGCCGTCAGGGGTATTGAGCACGGTGCCGGCCTGCATGGCCTGGATCACCTCAAGGATAAAATGCTCAAGGCTGAAGGCATCGGTCACCAAACCTACCTGACGGGTACGTCTCACTCGGGCCAAAGCCAATTGCTGGGGCAAGGCGCTGGTGAACTGGTCTTCGCCAAGGAAGCCCAAGGGCAGTTGGTAGCGGCTGACCTGGCCAGCACTGGTCACTTCGATCTCACTGAGCAACACCGGATGCTGCGGGTCGCCAAAACGCACGCCATAAGCGATGTGCACCGTGTCGATTGCCGTATCTTTGCCGGCAAACCAGCGACGCTTGGGCAGCCAGGCGGGCAGTGAAGTCTGTTCCAGGCTGGTGCGGCAAGGTTCTTCCAGTAACTCTTCCATGCGTTTTTTCAGTACCAAAGTGGTGAAGTCGGGCATGCTTTGCGCCGGTTCCACATGCCAGCTGGGCATCTGGTTTTCCGCTGCCAGCACGAACCAATAGAAACCATAGGGCGCCAGGGTCAGCAGGAAATTCAGCTGACCGATCGGCGGGAAGGCATTACCGCCGAGCATCTCCACCGGCACCATGCCGGCAAAGGCCGACAGGTCCAGCTCCGCCGCCTGGGCGCTGCGCGACACATTGGCTACGCACAGGATGATCTCGGTGTGGCCGTCTTCGCCGGTGTATTCACGGGTGTAAGCCAGGATGCGCCGGTTAGTCGGCGAGAGCATCTTCAGGCAGCCACGGCCAAACGCCTTGGACTGCTTGCGCACTGCGAGCATGCGCCGGGTCCAGTTGAGCAATGAGTGCGGGTCCTGGGCTTGGGTCTCGACGTTGACCGACTGGTAACCGTATTGCGGGTCCATGATCGGCGGCAACACCAGGCTGGCCGGGTCGGCACGGGAAAACCCGCCATTGCGGTCGATGGACCATTGCATGGGCGTGCGCACGCCGTCCCGGTCGCCCAGGTAGATGTTGTCGCCCATGCCGATTTCATCGCCGTAGTACAGGGTCGGCGTGCCCGGCATCGACAGCAACAGGCTGTTGAGCAATTCCACCCGCCGACGATCCCGCTCCACCAGCGGCGCCAGGCGTCGCCGAATGCCCAGGTTGATACGGGCGCGGCGGTCTGCGGCGTAGTAGTTCCACAGGTAGTCGCGCTCTTTGTCGGTGACCATTTCCAGGGTCAGCTCATCATGGTTGCGCAGGAAAATTGCCCACTGGCAGTTGGCGGGAATCTCCGGGGTCTGGCGCAGAATGTCCGTGATGGGGAAGCGATCTTCCTGGGCCAACGCCATGTACATGCGCGGCATCAGCGGAAAGTGGAACGCCATGTGGCATTCATCGCCGTCATCACCCTTTCTGTCGCCAAAGTACAGCTGCGTGTCTTCGGGCCACTGGTTGGCTTCGGCCAGCAGCATGCGGTCGGGGTAATGGGCGTCGATCTCGGCGCGGATCTGCTTGAGGACGTCGTGGGTTTCCGCCAGGTTTTCGTTGTTGGTGCCGTCCCGTTCGATCAGGTAGGGAATGGCGTCCAGGCGCAGGCCGTCGATGCCCAGGTCGAGCCAATAGCGCATCACCGACAGCACCGCTTTCATGACCTGCGGGTTATCAAAGTTGAGGTCGGGTTGGTGCGAGTAAAAGCGGTGCCAGAAGTACTGGCCGGCCACCGGGTCCCAGGTCCAGTTGGACTTTTCGGTGTCGAGGAAAATAATGCGTGTGCCGTCGTATTTCTGGTCATCATCCGACCACACGTAGAAGTCCCGTGCGGCCGAGCCTGGCTTGGCCTTGCGCGCGCGCTGGAACCAGGGGTGCTGGTCGGAGGTGTGGTTGATCACCAGTTCAGTGATCACGCGCAGCCCGCGTTGGTGGGCTTGGGCAATAAAGCGCTTGGCGTCGGCCATCGTCCCGTAGTCGCTGTGCACGCCGCGGTATTCGGCAATGTCGTAGCCGTCATCACGCCGGGGAGACGGGTAGAACGGCAGCAGCCAGATGGTGTTCACGCCGAGGTCGGCGATGTAGTCGAGCTTGGCGATCAGCCCGGCAAAGTCACCAATGCCGTCGTTGTTGGAGTCGAAATAGGATTTGACGTGAACCTGGTAGATCACCGCGTCTTTGTACCAGAGCGGGTCTTTGATAAAGGTGGCTGCCTTGGGTTTCTTGGCCATTGCAAACTCCTGAAAATACAAAGTTCTCGAGGATCGTTCCCACGCTCCGCGTAGGAACGCAGCCCCGGACGCTCCGCGTCCCAAGCGCGACGCAGAGCGTCAAGCGAGGCATTCCCACGCAGAGCGTCAAGTGAGACGTTCCCACGCAGAGCGTCAAGTGAGACGTTCCCACGCAGAGCGTGGGAACGAGCACTCAGGATGTACTGATGCGCCAGATCCCGAACGGCATCTGCGGCTCCAGCCGGGTCCATTGGGTCTTGCCGTACCAGGTCCAGCGGTGGCCGTTCATCAAGTCTTCGCCCTGGGTCTGGGCATCGTCGGGCAAGCCCATCTCCCACAGCGGCAATTCAAAGTGGGCTTCCTGGGCGTTGTGCGGGTCGAGGTTGACGGCGACCAGAATGAAATTGCTGCCGTCTTCGCTGCGCTTGCCGAAATACAGAATGTTGTCGTTCCAGGCGTTGTAGAGCTTGAGCCCCAGGTGCGTGTGCAACGCCGGGTTCTGGCGGCGGATGCGGTTGAGCTGGGCGATCTCGGCGATGATGTTGCCCGGCGCGGTGAAGTCCCGAGGTCGGATTTCGTACTTCTCCGAGTCCAGGTATTCTTCTTTGCCCGGCACCGGCGCGGCTTCGCATAACTCAAAACCAGAATACATTCCCCACAGGCCCGAGCCCATCGTGGCCAGCGCAGCGCGGATCAGGAAGCCTGCGCGCCCGGACTCATGCAGGAAACCCGGATTGATGTCCGGCGTATTGACGAAAAAGTTCGGGCGGTAGCACTCACGCCAGGGCGACTGGTTCAGTTGGGCAAGGTACTCGCTCAGCTCAGCCTTGGTGTTGCGCCAGGTGAAGTAGGTATAGCTCTGGGAATAGCCGACCTTGCCCAGGCGCGCCATCATCGCCGGGGTGGTGAAAGCTTCGGCGAGGAAGATCACCTCCGGGTACTTTGCACGCACGTCGCTGATCAGCCACTGCCAGAACGGCAGCGGCTTGGTGTGCGGGTTGTCGACGCGAAAGGTCTTCACGCCCTCTTCCACCCAGCCCACCACGATGTCACGCAGCTCGGTCCACAAGGTGGGGATGGCATCGGCCGCATAGAAATCGACGTTGACGATGTCCTGGTACTTTTTCGGCGGATTTTCCGCGTATTTGATCGTGCCGTCCGGGCGCCAGTTGAACCAACCCGGATGCTGTTTGAGCCACGGGTGGTCCTGGGAGCACTGGATGGCGAAATCCAGGGCGATTTCCAGGCCGTGGTCGGCAGCAGCCTTGACCAACCGGCGGAAATCATCGCGAGTGCCCAACTGAGGGTGAATAGCCTCGTGACCGCCCTCCTCACTGCCAATGGCGTAGGGGCTGCCCGGATCATCAGGGCCGGCGGTGAGTGAGTTGTTCTTGCCCTTGCGGTGGCTACGGCCGATGGGGTGGATCGGCGGGAAATACAGCACGTCGAAGCCCATGTCGTGGATCATCGGCAAGCGTGCGTGCACGTCGTTAAAGGTGCCGTGCCGCGCCGGATCGTCGGTGATCGAGCGGGGAAACAGCTCGTACCAGCTGGCAAATTGTGCGGCTTCACGTTCCACGTCAATCGGGTAGGCGGGGCTGACGCTCAAATAGGCGCGATGGTCGGCCTGGGTCATCAGGTGTGCACTGTCTTCGTGCAGGAACAACGCCACCTGCTCGGTTTCCAACAGGCCGGAAAGTTCATGGTGCAACAGCATCAAGCGGTCACGCAGTTCGTTGTCACTGCGTTCGGCGGCCTGCAGCACCAGGCTACGGCCCTCCTGCAACTCCAGGCTGACCGGCACGCCAGCTTCATGCTTCTTGCGCAGTTCGTAACAGAAGCTGGCAAAGGCGTCGATCCAGGCTTCGATGCAGTACTCATGGCGGCCTTGGTGGGCCACGGTAAACGCGCCCTCCCAACCGTTGTTGCCGATATCCAGCATGACTACGCTGTGCCAGCTTTCGTCTCCCAGGGCGCGCCAGCGGATCAACACCGCCAGTTTATCGTGGCCATCGGCGAACACTTTGCTGGTGACATGAACCCGCTGGCCCACCACCGCCTTGACGGCAAACTCCCCGTTGTCGATGACCGGCATGGTGCTTTCGATCGCGATCCTGGGTAGCAGCAGCGCCTGCGACAACGGCAGCACGGAGTCTTCTGGAACCAGTGTTTCGGCAGTCATCGAGCAGCTTCCCCTTACGCCCTTTGGACGCTCTTTGCTTGATACGAATTCAGGTACGGCGACGCTATCCTTGAGCTGGGCCGTTTAAAGTCCGAGCCTGGGCGCTGTCCAAAAGTTCAGGTGGATATACCACCCTTGGGCGGGAATCATTTCCAGCAGGCAATGGTCCACCGATAGAGCAAAGCACAAACGAGGCCATACCCATGAGCATCCCGACACCTCCTGAAACCGAAGATCCGAATATCGACGCCCCCCCATTGCCTCCGCCCGAACCGGAACGCGATCCTGAACAGGAGCCGCCTGAAAACCAGCCGCCACCGGTGCAGGAACCGCCCACGACGATGCCGCCGGTTATTGCCTGACTCACAGACACGCAAGCACTTGCCCGTGAAAGTATCGCGGGCAAGCGCTACTGAGCTTTCCTACTTCAATCACCGACAATACCGAGATCCCGCTCTTGATGAACAAGATAGATTCAGTCTCCCGTACGCTGCCTCGCCCCCTTGCCGGCCGCAGACTATCTTGTCCATTAAGCGAGTACCTTCTATGCGCACCTCACTACTGCCCCCGTTCTCGGATGTTCACGGCATCCAACAACCGCCAGTCAACGATCATCGGGAAAAACTGAACGATCTGTTCAGGGCCGGCCCAAGCGCAATCATGCGCAGGAAAGAGCCTGACACGCCCGCCTCCGCCCCTTCCGGGGCGCCGCAAACCTTTACCTTGCCCAACCCTGCCCCCTCTGCGGACGTAGAGCCGAAGACGGCCGGTGCCGACGCCACCCAGCTTGCCCAACTTCGTGCGCTGACCAGCCAGCAGAACATTACCAATATGCTGCGCGCGCCCAACTCACACGAGACCTCCGGGCAGGTGACCACGATCCGAAGCCTGTTAAGCAGGGAAAACGTCAAATCCTTGCTGCACGGCCCGGATGCAGACGAAGCGCGCAAACTGATTACCGATGTGAAGGAGCGTTTAGGTCAATCAAGCCTGCAGATGATTCATGACCGATCCTCACATATCGAGGACCCGGGCTTGAGCCTTGAAGAAATTCGCGAGCGCACCTCCACTCTTGATCCCGAGGCAGGTTTCAACTGCGCTATGCAAATCGAGCGTGATCTACGCGTTGAGAAGCTGTCTGCCATACAGCGAATGCGGCAAAGTACGCCTCTGGCTTCAGCCCTCTTCGATATCGGCAAAGAGGCGGACCTCGGCAACCCACCCCCTCAACCGGATAATCCACCGCCCCCGGCAGAAAGCCTCACACACAACAACAAGCTCAGGAATGACAATGGTCAGACCTTCACCTTCCGTAATACCCGTGAATCAAGTTTCGACGCGCCTGAGCAAGTGATGGATTTTGACCACCACAGAGACAAACTCGATGTATCGGCAATTAGAAATCAACTCGGCAACACGCCATTGAAATTGGTAGGAAACTTCTCGGGAGTCAGTAGTGAGGTACAGATTCACTATAGCCCGGCTCACAATACGAGCGTGGTGATGATTTCCGGCAACCCGGGAGAGTCGCCGTTTGTGGTGAAAGCCTTCGGTGAGGTGAGATACGGCAACCTCATCACGTAACCCGCGTCACTCATCCTTCTCCAGCAGCTTGACGATCCGCGGCATCATACTGAATACCGCCAGGGCCAGCAGCGTACTGAGCACCGCCGTCGATTCACGCCCCATTCCCGCCGCAACCCCAATGGCGGCGGTCATCCACAACCCGGCCGCGGTGGTCAGGCCCTTTACATGCTGGCCCTCCTCGTCTTCCTTGCCCTTGAGGATGGTGCCAGCGCCGAGGAAGCCAATGCCCGCGATGACCCCTTGAACCACACGGCTCATGGCATCCGCCTGGCTGCCGGACATCTGCGGCACCAGCACAAATAGCGCGGCGCCCAGCGCCACCAGCATATGGGTGCGCACTCCGGCCGCCTTGCCCTTGTGTTCACGCTCAAACCCCAGGATGCCGCCGAGGATCGCCGCGATCAGCAGGCGCACGGTCACTTGGGTGAGTTGCCGGGCATCGCCAATGTCTGCGAATTCGGCTTGCAGGGTTTGCCACGCCAGATGCCACCAGGCCTCCATGGATGCGCTCCTTTTTATTATGGATAGATAAAGGATGGACAGCGCAGACCGCCAGTCAGTTGCCTGGAACCCGTGCGCATGGCGGCCGCCTAACGCTGCATAGCCCACAAAACGGAGATTGTCATGACCGTACGCATCGAAAATCATCTGTGCTACTTCACGCTCGACGACAATGGCCAGGAACAAAGCCTGCCAGCCACACGGGTGACCGTCCTGACCGATCACGACAAAGCCATGTCTTATCTGGAACTGGCAGGTTCGCGCATCTACATCACCGAAGCCGAGGCGGACGCGCTGACGGTTGAAGGCGCAACCGATGGCCGTGAGCATGTAAAGGCGGACCAACCTGGTTCGGTGATTTAATTGATCTGCATCATCAGACCCGCTCAACCCCTGCACCCCTATGCCCATGGGGTGCAGCAGATTGACGCACAAGAACGCTTCAAGCTGATCTGATCCGCTTTTTATCACCCCACCTGAGTCTGTTATGCAAACAGTCTGTCGCCCATAGTTCGTCGGCCTGATGGAGGCTGATGAGCGAATGACCATGAGCGAACGAATCCCAACCGTGGAAACCTTTGAGCCCATTCACCCCAAGAAAGTGAAGGCCAAATCCAGCGACAACCTGATCCATACCCGCAGCTTTACCGGCTTGTTTCGCACCCTGCGAGTGGGCGGTGCCGGCCTGCTGTTCCTGGCTTTTTTCGGCACCGTGTGGCTGAACTGGGGTGGGCGCCAAGCCGTACTGTGGGACCTGGCCGAGAGCAAGTTCCACATTTTTGGTGCGACGTTCTGGCCCCAGGACTTCATCCTGCTCTCGGCGCTGTTGATCATCTGCGCCTTCGGCCTCTTCGCGATCACGGTATTTGCCGGCCGCGTATGGTGCGGCTACACCTGCCCGCAAAGCTCGTTCACCTGGCTGTTCATGTGGTGCGAGAAGGTGACCGAAGGTGAGCGCAACCAGCGCATCAAACTTCAGGCCGCCCCCTGGAGCCTGAATAAGCTGGCGAGGCGCTCGGCCAAGCACACATTGTGGCTGGGTATCAGTGTGTTGACCGGGCTGACGTTTGTGGGCTACTTCACCCCGATCCGCCCCTTGGCCGCCGAACTGTTGACGTGGCAGATCGGTGGGGTGAGCCTGTTCTGGGTGCTGTTTTTCACGGGCGCCACCTACATCAATGCCGGCTGGCTACGCGAAGCGGTGTGCATGCACATGTGCCCCTATGCACGGTTCCAGAGCGTAATGTTTGATAAGGACACCCTGACCATTTCCTACGACACCACCCGCGGCGAGCATCGGGGCCCGCGTAAACGTGACGTGCAGCCAGCCGAGGTTGGCCTTGGCGATTGCATCGATTGCCAGCTGTGCGTTCAGGTTTGCCCCACGGGAATCGACATCCGCGACGGCCTGCAAATGGAATGCATTGGTTGTGCGGCCTGCATCGACGCCTGTGATTCGATCATGGACAAAATGGGCTATGCCCGTGGCTTGGTCAGTTACACCAGTGAGCATCAACTGCAAGGTGGCAAGACCCACCTGCTCAGGCCGCGCCTGATCGGCTACAGTGCCGTGCTGCTGGTGATGATCGCGGCGTTGGTGGTGGCGCTGATTGAACGGCCGATGGTGTCGCTGGATGTGACCAAAGACCGAGGTATGTTCCGTGAAAACAGCCAGGGGTTGATCGAAAACATCTACAGCCTCAAGGTGATCAACAAGACCCAGCAGCGCCAGGACTACCGCCTGGAACTGGTGGATGCCGAGGGGTTCCAGCTGCAAGGCAAGACCCAGGTCAGTCTGGCTGCCGGGGAAATTGTCGATATACCGGTGTCGGTAGCGTTGCTGGCGGACACACCGGCCAGCAGCTCTCAAACCCTGCGTTTTAAAGTCACTGATGTGGATGAGCCTTGGATTTATACCGCTGCTGACAGCCGCTTCGTTGCGCCCTTGAATCGCTGAACAACGATAGAGATCAACTGTAGGAGCGAGCTTGCTCGCGAAAAACTCACCGTCGCCGCGTTCATTCAGGAAACACACGTTATCGTTGACGTTTTTCGCGAGCAAGCTCGCTCCTACAGTTCGCCCTGCATACACATTCAAAAAGCTAATCAGGCCGCCATGAAACGCTACGAAAAATTTGCCGACGACATCGCAGAACTGATCCGCTCCGGCGTCCTCGGCCCCGGCCAGCGCGTACCATCGGTACGCTATGCCAGCCAGGCCTACGGCGTCAGCCCGTCCACGGTATTCCAGGCCTATTACTTGCTGGAGCGTCGTGGCCTGATCAGGGCGCGCCCGCGTTCTGGCTACTTCGTCAACACCCACGCGCCGAGCCCGTTTTCCGAGCCGGTGGTGAGTGAGCAGGTGCATGAGTCCACCGATGTGGGTGTCAGTGAGCTGGTGTTCTCGGTACTGGACTCGATCAAAGACCCCAACACCGTGCCCTTCGGCTCGGCCTTCCCCAGCCCCATGCTGTTCCCGCTGCCGCGCCTGGCCCGCTCCCTGGCCAGTGCCAGCCGCGACATGGACCCCCGCCTGGTGGTCACCGACATGTCGCCAGGCAACCCACAACTGCGCCGCCAGATTGCCCTGCGCTATATGGTCGGCGGCCTGATGCTGCCGATGGAGGAGTTGCTGATCACCAACGGCGCCCTGGAAGCACTCAACCTGTGCCTGCAGGCCGTGACCGAACCGGGCGACCTGGTCGCCATCGAAGCGCCGGCGTTCTACGCCTGTTTGCAAGTGCTTGAACGCCTGAAGCTCAAGGCTGTGGAGATCCCGGTGCACCCGCGCGACGGTATTGACCTGAACGCCCTGGCCCAAAGCCTTGAGCGCTATCCGATCAAGGCCTGCTGGACGATGACCAGCTTCCAGAACCCCATGGGCGCCACGTTGCCTGAAGAGAAAAAACAGGCGCTGGTGGAACTGCTGCGCAGCCATCAAGTGCCTCTGATCGAAGATGACGTCTACGCCGAATTGTATTACGGGCAACAGGCCCCGAAACCGGCCAAGGCCTTCGACACCGAAGGGCTGGTGATGCACTGTGGCTCCTTTGCCAAGAGCCTGGCACCGGGTTACCGCGTGGGCTGGGTCGCCGCCGGGCGCTTCGCACAGAAGGTCGAGCGGCTGAAACTGATGACCTCACTGTGCCCGTCAATGCCGGCCCAGGCGGCGATTGCCGACTACCTGCAACACGGCGGCTATGACCGGCACCTGCGCAAACTGCGCTATGCCCTGGAAGAACAGCAAAGCGCCATGCTGGCGGCCATCGCGCGTTATTTTCCGGCGCAAACACGGGTCAGCCAGCCGGCGGGAGGCTATTTTCTGTGGTTGGAACTGCCGGAGCAGACCGACTCGCTGAAATTGTTCCAGATGGCTCTGGCCCAGGGCATCAGCATTGCGCCGGGGCCGATCTTTTCCGCCACTCAGCGCTTCAGAAACTGCATTCGCCTGAATTACGGAAGCCCTTGGAACGAGGCGTCGGAAAAGGCCATGGAGACATTAGGGCGGATCGTGCGCTCGTTTTAACGGCCGCCGCCCAAGTCGATAAACGTTCCGGTGGAATACGATGCCTTGTCCGACAGTAACCAGATAATCGCCTCCGCTACTTCATCCGGGCGCCCGCCACGCGCCATCGGGATACCGGATTCCAGCTTGCTGACTCGGTCCGGGTCGCCGCTCAGGGCATGGAAATCGGTAAAGATATAGCCAGGGCGCACGGCGTTGACGCGAATGCCCTCGCCCGCCACCTCCTTGGACAGCCCCAGGGTAAAGGTGTCCAGCGCCCCCTTGGAGGCCGCGTAGTCGACATACTCTCCCGGCGAGCCCAGCCGCGCCGCCACCGACGACACGTTGACGATACTGCCTCCCTGCCCTCCATGCCGGGGCGACATGCGCAATACCGCGTGTTTGGCACACAGGATCGGGCCCAGCACATTGGTCTTGAGGATTTTGAGGATACGAAACTCGGACATCTCATCGACCCGCGACTTATGCCCCACGGTGCCGGCGTTATTCACCAGCGCGGTGACCCGGCCCAGTTCCGTATCAACGCGATTGAACAGAGCGATCACTTCATCCTCGCTGCTGACATCGGCCCGCACGGCAATCGCCTGGGCACCCAGCGCGCGAACCTGATCCAGTACACGCAGGGCAGCGTCTTCATCAGACTGGTAGTTGATGCAGATGCGATAGCCTTGGCGAGCGGCGAGCAATGCCGTTTGGGCGCCAATGCCACGACTGCCCCCCGTGATGATGACGACTTTGTCCATGGCTGCGGCCTCCCGATTCAACCGGATGTTCAGGGTTGGATCCAAGAATACCTGTCACAGACTGCTTTTGTCAGGCGCCGCCTGTTCAGCGCCCCGGATATTCGCCATGAAGCTATCGGCCGGCAATGGATGCCCCAATAAGTAGCCTTGCAAGGAGTCACACCCCAGGCGGGTGAGGAAGTGCTGCTGCACATCGGTTTCCACCCCCTCGGCGACGATCCGCAGGCCCAGGGCCTGCCCGAGGGCCACGATGGCCGAGACGATGGCCGCGTCATCGCTGTCGTGTTCCAGGTCACGCACAAAACCGCGATCGATCTTCAGCTCGTTGGCCGGCAGGCGCTTGAGGTACATCAGGCTGGAGTAACCGGTGCCAAAGTCATCGATGGACAGGTCAACCCCCATGTCCGACAGTTGCTGCAATACCGTCATGCTCGCATCGGCATCGCTCATGGCGGTGGTCTCGGTGATTTCCAGCGTGAGGCTGTTGGCCGGCAATTGGTACCGTTCCAGTGCAGCCGCTACGCTGTTGACCAACCCGGCGTGGCAGAACTGCAACGCCGAGAGGTTCACGGCAATGCGCCAGTGCTCATAACCCTGTGCGTACCACTGACTCATCTGGCGACAAGCTTCATCGAGCACCCATTCGCCGATGGGAATGATCAGCCCGGTTTTCTCCGCCAGTGCAATAAACGTAGCGGGCATCAGCAAGCCCTGATGCGGATGCTCCCAGCGCAACAGCGCCTCGGCCCCCACGGCAAGACCACTGACGGCGTCGAACTTGGGTTGGTAATGCAAACGAAATTGCCCCTGCTCAAGGGCAATGCGCAGGTCCTGCAGCAATTGCAGTTGTTTGCGCGCATTGGTGTTCATCGACACATCGAAGAAGCTGTAGCCATTCTTGCCCATGCCCTTGGCGTGATACATCGCCGCGTCGGCGTTCATCAGCAGTTCCTGGGGGTTGCTACCGTTGCCCGGGAACATGGCGATGCCGATGCTGGCCGAGATCTGCAACTCATGCTCGGCCACCGTGAACGTGCGGTTGATCAGGCCCACCTGGCGCTCGGCCAAGCCCATCGCATCATCGGACTGGGTGAGTTGCACCAGCAACACGAACTCATCGCCGCCGATGCGGGCCAAGGTATCCTGGCTGCGCAAGTCCTCGCGCAGGCGCAAGCCAACTTCGCGCAGCAACTGGTCGCCCAGGTGATGACCAAAGGCATCGTTGACCGGTTTGAAACCATCCAGGTCGATAAACATCAAGGCAAAGCAACCGCCCCGCTCGTGCACCGCCTGGATGCCTTGTTGTATGCGATCTGCCAGCAAGGTGCGATTGGGCAGGCCGGTGAGCATGTCATGCAGGGCCAGGTGGGTGAGTTCCTGGTTGGCCAGGGTCAGGGAATCGGCGAGTACGGCGGTGCGCGCTTCCAGGCGCGCATCCAGCACCGACGTCAACAGCGCAATGACCAATACCGCCAGCGAAGTGACCAAGACCAGGTTATCCAGGCCCTTGCCGCTCAGGCCCGTCAGTGCGGCACCGCAGAAGCTGTCATCGGCAAAGCGCGCCGCAGCCATCCCGGTGTAGTGCATCCCAACGATGGCCACGCCCATCACCACGGCTGCGCCGCCCCGAGCCAGACGCACATAAGGTGTGTTGCGCCGCAGGTTGAAGGCGATCCACAGCGCGGCGCCGGAAGCCACCACCGCGATCAACAACGAAGCGCCGAACAAGGCCGGGTCGTAGTCGATGCCCGGCGTCATGCGCATCGCGGCCATGCCGGTGTAATGCATGCTGGCGATACCGGCCCCCATCACCAGTGCGCCAAACGCCAGTTGCCAGGCCGGCAAGCGTGGCTGGCTGACCAGCCATAACGCGAAGCCACTGGATAGCACGGCGATCAACAGCGACAACAGGGTAATGCCTACCTCAAACCCAAGGGCAAACGGCAGGCGCAGGGCCAACATCCCGATAAAGTGCATGGACCAGATGCCGACGCCCATCGCCACTGCGCCACCCGTGATCCACAGGTAAACGGCACGCCCCTTGGCGGTCGCGATACGCCCGGCCAGGTCCAAGGCGGTGTAGGACGCCAGGATGGCCACGCACAGGGAAATCACGACAAGGGAGGTTGAATAGCTACCGATCAGCATGGGACGTCTCGCAGGCGACCGGCGCAAAAGCCCGTGCCGGGTGGCAAATCGGGCGATTGTAGCGAGTATGAATACAGGACAGGTGATTAATTAATCCATTGGCCATCACGCAATTTCTGGCGTCAATCGGCTGGCTTTATCTGGCTGTTTTCAACCACATCATGGACATCAAAATGTGCGGGGCTTGCGCAGATTTCCTGTGGGAGCGGGCTTGCCCGCGAAGGCGGTGTGTCAGTCACCGCATCTGCTACTGCACTAACGCTTTCGCAGGCAAGCCAGCTCCCCACAGGGTGCTGTGCTTGACTGACTGGCATTGGGGCAAGCCCACACATTTGATCTTGCTCCCACAGGATGCGCGGCGTATCCGGTTACTCCTTTTCGGCCAGGGAGGTCTGGCCATCCCAGCCTCCGCCCAATGCTGCGATCAACTGCACACTGGCCACCAGCCGCGACTGCAGCAAGGTCAATACCGTGCGCTCGTTGCTCAATGCCGTCGCCTGCACCGTGACCACATCCAGATAGGCAATCAACCCGGCCTTGTACTGGTTTTCGGTCAAGCGCAAGGATTCACGCGCGGCTTCCAGTGCTTCATTGCTGACCACCGCCTCATCGGCGAGCACCTTGAGCTGGACCATGTAGTTTTCCACCTCACGGAAACCGTCCAGTACGGTCTGGCGGTATTTGGCCACGGTCTCGTCATAGCTGGCCACGGTGCGGTCGACTTCCGCCGAGCGCTGGCCGCCATCGAACAGGGTCATCGCCAGTTTCGGCCCTACCGACCAGAAGCGGTTTGGCAGGCTGATCCAATCTTCATAGGTGCTGCTGGAGTAGCCCCCCGCCAAGCTCAAGGTCAGGTCGGGGTAATAGGCAGCCTTGGCCACGCCAATATTGGCGTTGGCGGCGATGACCGAGCGCTCGGCCGAGGCGATATCGGGGCGACGCTCCAGCAACTGGGACGGCAGGCTCACCGGTATCTGCGGCAGGGCCGGGATGTCTTTGCTCTCCGCCAGGTTGAAGTTGGCTGGCGCCTCACCGATCAGTACGGCGATGGCGTTTTCCAATTGGGCACGCTGCCAGATCAGATCGATCAGGCTGGCCTGAGTGGTCTTGAGCTGGGTTTGCGCCTGGGCGATGGCATCCTTGCCAGCCACACCGGCACGGTATTGGTTTTCGGTCATTTTCAATGAGCGCTGGTAGGTGTCCAGCGTGGCTTGCAGCAAACGCGTCTGCTCGTCCATGACCCGCAGTTGCAGGTAGCTTTGCACCAGTTCGGACTGTTGGCTCAGGCGCATCGCGGCCAGGTCGGCCGAGCTCGCCTCGGCGCTGGCTTCGTTGGCCTCCAGGCCTCGGCGCAACTTGCCCCAGATATCGGCTTCCCAACTCACGCCCAACTGGGCGTTGAGGGTGTCGCGGATACCACTGCTGGAACTGCTGAGGCTGGCACTGCTGCTGCCGGTGCCCTGGCTGGCGCGGGTCTTGCCGACGCTCAGGTCAACGCTGGGGTAAAAGGCCCCCCGTGAGCTGCGTACCAGCGCCTGTGCCTGGCGAAAACGCGCCTCGGCCTGGGCGACGGTCTGGTTGGACGTGTTAAGGCGCACCACCAGGTCATTGAGTTGTCGGTCACCGTACAGCTCCCACCAGGCGCCACGCGCCAGGGAGTCGCTCGGGTTAGCCTGGCGCCAGCCTTGGGCCTCCTTGAACTGCACCGGCTCGATGACGTCCGGGCGTTTGTAGTCAGGGCCGATGGCGCAGGCGCTGAGCAACACACCACACATCATCACGGCCAATAACTTCATGCCATTTCCGGCAGCTTTATTGTGGCGAGGGAGCTTGCTCCCGCTGGAGGGCGAAGCACTCCCAGGCTTTTT
>NZ_BCBO01000122.1:0-14948 GCF_001320835.1 Pseudomonas sp. NBRC 111138
GCTGGAGGGCGAAGCACTCCCAGGCTTTTTGGGGGCCGCTTCGCAGCCCAGCGGGAGCAAGCTCCCTCGCCACAGCAGGCCCGCAGCTACGAGGGATTGGGTTGAGTCGGTCATAGCGCAGTGTCCAGGGCAGCATCGGTACGCACGCCGCGCCAGGCGTTGAAGCGATGGCGCGCGCGGTCCAGGTAAAGGTAAACCACCGGGGTGGTGTAAAGGGTCAGAACCTGGCTGAACACCAGGCCGCCAATAATGGTCAGGCCCAACGGGTGGCGCATCTCCGCACCATCACCACTGCCGAGCAGCAACGGCAAGGCACCGAGGATCGCGGCCAGGGTGGTCATCAGGATCGGCCGCAGGCGCAACAGACAGGCGCTGCGGATCGACTCCAGCGGGCTCATGCCATCGTTGCGCTCCAATTGCAGCGCCAGGTCGATCATCAGGATCGCGTTCTTCTTCACCACGCCGATCAACAGGAACAAACCCAGCAGCGAGATCAGGCTGAACTCGCCCCCGAGCAGGTAGATCGCCAACAACGCACCGACACCGGCCGACGGCAGCGTAGACAGGATGGTCAGCGGGTGGATGTAGCTTTCATACAAGATACCCAGCACCAGGTACACCGCCACCAGCGCGCCGAGAATCATGAACGGCTGGCCTTTCTGGGTCGCGGCGAACGCATCGGCAGTGCCGGCCATCTTGGCGATCACATCCTCGGGCAACCCGACTTTGGCAATCGCACGCTCGATAGCCGCCGTGCCCTGCTCCACCGTGACCCCGGGCGCCATGTCGAAGGCGATATTCTCCGAAGCGAACTGGCCTTCATGGCTGACGCGGTCGTCGGCCAGGCTGTTCTCATAGTGGGCAATGGTCGACAACGGCACCCGTGCGCCGTCGGCCGTGATCACCTGCACCTGGTTGAGGGTGATCGGGTCCTGGGCGTATTTGGGGTTGACCTCCATCACCACCTGGTACTGGTTGAGGCTGTCGTAAATGGTGGAAATCTGCCGTTGGCTGTAGGCGTTGTTGAGCACCGCCGTGACCATGTCCATGTCGATGCCCAGGCGCTTGGCCTGGTCGCGGTCGACAATCAACGTCACCTGGGCCGCGCCGCGGCCTTCGCGGGCGTCGATGGCGGTCAGCTCCGGCAACTCACGCATCGCCGCCACGACTTTCGGGTACCACAGGCGCAACGCGGCCAGGTCGCCGCTTTGCAGGATGTAGGAATATTGCGCGCTGGTCTGGTCGCGGCCGCCCCCGAACTGCAGGTCCTGGTCGGCCATAAGGAACAAGCGCCCGCCCGGCACCAGCGGCACCTCCTTGCGCAGGCGCTCGATCACCGCCTGGGCGGAGATCTTGCGTTCGCCAAGCGGCTTGAGGCGCACCAGCATCACTGCGTTGTTAGTGCCTTGGTTGCCACCGATAAAGCCGGCCACACTGAGCACCGCCGGGTCCTTGAGCACCGCCTGGCGAAAGATCTCCATCTTCGGCTGCATGACGCTGAACGACAGGCCATCGTCACCGCGCACGAAGCCGATCAACTGGCCGGTGTCCTGCTGGGGCATGAAGGTTTTGGGCACCACCACGTACAGCGCGATATTCACGCCCACGGTGACGAACAGGCTGAGCAAGGTCAGGCGCCGATGGCGCAGCACCCAATCCAGGCTGGTGGCGTAGCCGGCGACCATGCGCTCGTTGATCTTCTGGCTCCAGCGCTGCAAACCGGTCTGCCGGTCCTTCACATGCGGCTTCAACCAGCGAGCGCACAGCATGGGTGTCAAGGTCAGCGAGACAATCAGCGAGACGATGATCGCCGCCGACAAGGTGATGGAAAACTCGCGGAACAGGTTGGTAACAATGCCGCCCATGAACAGGATCGACAGGAACACCGCCACCAGCGACACGTTCATCGACAGCAAGGTAAAGCCCACTTCCTGGGCGCCCAGGTAGGCGGCTTTCATCGGTGGCACGCCGTCGTCGATGTGCCGGGAAATGTTCTCCAGCACCACGATGGCATCGTCCACGACCAAACCGGTGGCGAGGATCAGCGCCATCAGCGAGAAGTTGTTCAGAGAAAACCCGTACAGGTACATCACCGCAAAGGTGCCCACCAGCGACACCGGCACCGCCAGGGTCGGGATCAGCGAAGCACGGAAGTTACCCAAGAACAGGTACACCACCAGGATCACCAGCCCCACGGCAATCAGCAGGGTCATTTCCGCCTCATGCAGGGTGGCAGTGATCACTGGCGAGCGGTCCATGGCCAGGCTGAGCTTGACGCTGGACGGCAACACCGCCTGCAACGCCGGCAACTGCGCCTTGATCTGCCGCACGGTTTCGATGATGTTGGCGCCGGACTGGCGGTTGATCACCAGCAACACCGCCGAATCATTGTTGAAGAAACCGCTGTTGTAGCGGTCTTCCACCCCATCGGTGATCTTCGCCACGTCCTTGAGACGCAGGGCTGCGCCATCCTGATAGCGAATCAGCAGGGGCTCATAGTCCTTGGCTTTCTCCAACTGATCGTTGGCCTGGATCTGCCAGTTGCGCTCGCTGTCTTCCAGCGAGCCTTTGGGCCGGCGCTGGTTGGCATTGGCGATGGTGTTGCGCACATCGTCCAGGGCGACGCCGTACTGATCGAGGGCCTTGGGTTCCAGTTCGATGCGCACCGCCGGCAGCGAACTGCCGCCGATCTGCACTTCGCCCACACCCGGCACCTGGGACAGGCTCTGGGACAGAATGGTCGAGGCCAGGTCGTACAACTGGCCTTTCTGCAACACGTCGGAGGTCAGCGACAGCACCATGATCGGCGCCTGGGACGGGTTGATCTTCTTGTAGGTGGGCATGCTGCGCATGCCACTGGGCAGCAGGTTGCGCGACGCGTTGATGGCCGCCTGCACTTCCCGCGCCGCCCCGTTGATGTCGCGGTCGGAATCGAACGCCAGAATCACCCGGGTAGAGCCCTGGCTCGACGAGCTGCTCATGGTGGTGATACCGGCAATCGCGCCGAATGAGCGCTCCAGCGGCGTGGCCACCGTAGACGCCATCACCTCGGGGCTGGCGCCGGGCAAGCTGGCCGACACCACGATCACCGGAAAGTCGATCTGCGGCAATGGCGACACCGGCAACAAATTGAAGCTGACGCCACCGAGCAACATGATCGCCAGGCTCAGCAGCATGGTCGCGACCGGCCGGCGGATGAAAGGTCCGGACAGGTTCATGGCTCAACCGGCTCCAGGCGTTGTGGCTCTTTGCGCCAGCGCCGGCCAAGACGATCGAAGTACAGGTAGATCACCGGCGTGGTGAACAGCGTCAACACCTGGCTCACCAGCAACCCGCCGACCATCACCAGGCCCAGGGGCTGGCGCAGTTCGGCGCCGGAGCCGCTCGCTAGCATCAAAGGCACCGCGCCGAACAAGGCAGCCAGGGTGGTCATCAGGATGGGCCGGAAGCGCAACAGCGCGGCCTGGTAGATCGCGGTCTGCGGGTCCAGGCCCTGGTTGCGTTCGGCGTCGAGGGCGAAGTCGATCATCATGATCGCGTTCTTTTTCACGATACCGATCAGCAGGATGATGCCGATGATCGCGATCATGCCCAGGTCATTGCCACTGAGCAGCAACGCCAGCAAGGCCCCCACCGCCGCCGACGGCAAGGTCGATAGGATAGTGATCGGGTGGATGTAGCTCTCATAGAGCACACCGAGCACGATGTACATGGTGACCACCGCCGCCAGGATCAACAGCAAGGTGCTCGACAACGAGGCTTCGAACGCCTGGGCCGCGCCCTGGAACTGGGTTTGCACGCCCACCGGCATGCCGATGTCCTTCTGGGTCTGGTTGATCAGTTCCACGCCTTTGCCCAACGCTACGCCGGGCGCCAGGTTGAACGACATCATCACCGCCGGGAACTGGCCGATATGGGCAATTGCCAATTGCGCCTGGCGCTGTTCCACATGGGCCAGGCTCGACAGCCGTACCTGACCACCGTCAGTGGTTTTCACATGGATCTGGTTGAGGGCCGCCGGGCCGAGGGTTTCGCCGGACTGGGCCTGCAACACCACTCGATACTGGCTGGCCTGGGTGTAGATGGTGGAGATCTGGCGCTGGCCGAAGGCGTCATACAGCGCATCGGTGATGGTCGAGACACTTACGCCCAGGCGCGAGGCCGCGTCGCGGTCGATCACCAGGTACACCTGCAAGCCTTTGTCCTGCAGGTCACTGGCCACGTCGGTGAGTTCCGGCAACTGGCTGAGGGCGTGTACCAGCTTGCCGCTCCATAACGCCAACAACTCGGCGTCCGGGGAGGACATGCTGAACTGGTACTGGGTACGGCTGACCCTGTCCTCGATGGTGAGGTCCTGCACCGGTTGCATGAACAGGCGGATACCCACCAGCTTGTCAATCTGCGGTTGCAGGCGGGTGATGACCTCGGCTGCGCTCAAGTCGCGCTGGCCGTGAGCCTTGAGGTTGATGAGCAAGCGGCCGCTGTTGAGGGTGGCGTTATCGCCATCCACGCCAATGTAGGACGACAGGCTCTCGACCGCAGGGTCGGCGAGAATGATCTTCGCCAGTTCCTGCTGGCGCTGGCTCATGGCCGCAAAGGAAATCGACTGCGGCGCCTCGGAAATACCCTGGATCACCCCTGTGTCCTGCACCGGGAAAAAACCCTTGGGCACCACCAGGTACAGCACCACCGTAAGCCCCAGGGTGGCGATCGCCACCAGCAACGTCAGCGGCTGGTGCTTGAGCACCCACTGCAACTTGCGGCCGTAGGCTTCGATCAGCCAATCAATCCAGGCGCCGCTGGCTTTGTAGAAGCGGCCCTGCTCTTCTTCCTTGGGTTCGCGCTTGAGCAGGCGCGCGCACATCATGGGCGTGAGGGTCAGGGACACTACCAGGGAAATCAGGATCGCCACTGCCAGGGTGATGGCGAACTCACGGAACAGCCGCCCGACCACGTCGGCCATGAACAGCAACGGGATCAATACCGCGATCAACGACAGCGTCAGGGACACCAGGGTGAAACCGATCTGCTTGGCGCCCTTGAGCGCGGCCGCCATCGGCGTCTCGCCTTCCTCGATATAGCGCGAAATGTTCTCCAGCATCACGATGGCGTCGTCCACCACAAACCCGGTGGCGATGGTCAGGGCCATCAGCGTCAGGTTATTGATGGAGAATCCGGCCAGGTACATCACACCAAAGGTGCCCACCAGGGACAGCGGCACGGCGATGGACGGGATGATCGTGGCGCTGACCCGGCGCAGGAACAGGAACGTCACCATGACCACCAGGGCAATGGCGATCAGAAGCTCGTGCTGTACGTCTTTGACCGAGGCGCGGATGGTCTGGGTGCGGTCGGTGAGCACCGTCACGTCCAGGCCGGCCGGCAGGTTGTCGGTGATGCTCGGCAGCAGGGCCTTGATACGGTCTACCACCTCGATCACGTTGGCGCCCGGCTGGCGCTGAATATTGAGCAACACGGCCTGGTTCTCGTTGGCCCAGGCGGCGAGGCGCTCGTTTTCAGCGCCGTCGACGATCTGCGCGACATCCTTGAGCCGCAACGGAGCGCCATTGTTGTAGGCCAGGATCAGTTCGGCGTATTGCTCGGGCGAGACCAGTTGGTCGTTGGCGTCGAGCATCGAAACGCGGGTGGGGCCGTCAAAGTTACCTTTGGGCTGGTTGACGTTGGAGGCGGCGATCAGGGCGCGTACGTCCGAGAGGTTCAAGCCATTGGCCGCCAGGGCCTCGGGGTTGACCTTGATACGCACGGCCTGGCGCTGGCCACCGGCGATGCTGACCATGCCGACACCGCTGATCTGCGCGATTTTCTGCGCCATGCGGGTGTCGACCAAATCATTGAGCTTGGGCAGCAACATGGTCTTGGAGGTGATTGCCAGGGTCAGCACCGGGGTATCCGCCGGGTTGACCTTGTTGTACACCGGCGGCGCCGGCAGATCCTTGGGCAACAGGTTGGTGGCGGCGTTGATCGCGGCCTGCACCTGTTGCTCGGCCACATCCATATTGATGTCGAGGTTGAAACGCAGGGTCAGCACCGAGGCGCCGCCGGAGCTGGTAGAGGCCATCTGGGTCAGCCCGGGCATCTGCCCGAACTGGCGCTCCAGCGGTGCGGTGACCGCGCTGGTCATCACATCGGGGCTGGCGCCGGGGTACAGGGTCATCACCCGGATAGTCGGGTAATCCACCTGGGGCAACGCCGACACCGGCAGCAGGCGGTACGAAATGATGCCGGCCAGGACAATGGCCAGCATGCTCAGCGTGGTGGCGACCGGGCGAAGGATGAACAGGCGCGACAGGTTCATGAACCGACCTTTTGCGCCTTGCCGGCGTCAGCCCCGGTCTCCCCTTTCGCTGCGGGCTTGCCTTGCAGGTGCTCGGTCGGCGTGGTCGGCACCTCGCTGCTGGCGTTGACCACTTCGATCTCGCTGCCGTCCTTGAGGCGGTCGGTGCCTTCCAGCACCACGCGGTCGCCAGCGACCAGGCCTTCCTTGATCACGGTGTTTTCGCCATCGGTGTCACCTACCACCAAGGGCTGGACCTTGACCTTCTTGTCGCCGTCGAGCTTGTAGACAAAGGTGCCATTGTTGCCGAACTGGATCGCCGCAGATGGCGCCAGCACCACGTTCTTCAAGGTATCAGCCAGCAGGTGCACATTGACGAACTGGTTGGGGAACAGCGCCTGGTCCTTGTTATCGAAACGCGCCTTGAACTTCAGCGTGCCGGTGGTGACGTCAATCTGGTTGTCCAGGCTTTGCAGTACACCGACCGCCTGCTTTTTCACGTCGCCACGGTCCCAGGCTTCCACGGGCAACTTGTTACCGGCGTGGTAACGAGCCAGCACGGTTTCCAGGGTATTTTCCGGCAGGGTGAAGGCCACGCTGATTGGCTGGGTCTGGGTGATTACCGCCAGGGCGGTGGTGTCGTTGGCGGCGACGAGGTTGCCGACGTCAAGCTGGCGCAAACCGACCCGGCCGCTGATGGGCGCGCGGATTTTGGTGAATTCCAGGTTGAGCTTTGCGTCGTCCACCGCGCCCTGGTTGGTCTTGACCGTGCCCTGGTACTGCAACACCAGCGCTTCGGCGGTGTCCAGGGTTTGCTTGGCGATACTGTCCTGGGCGTACAGGTCGCGATAACGCTGTACATCGACCTGGGCGTTCTTCAACTGGGCCTGGTTCTGCAGCAAGGTGCCCTGGGCCTGGAGCAAGGCGTTCTGGTAGCTGCGCGGGTCGATTTCTGCCAGCAGGTCACCGGCCTTGACCATTTGCCCTTCCTCGAAGGCGATCTTGACCAGCTCGCCGCCCACCCGGCTGCGCACATTAATGGTGTTCAGCGCCGTGACCGTACCCAGCGCCTTGTAGTACACCGGGAACTCACCCAGCACTGCAGGGGCCACGCGCACCGGCACTGGGCCAGTGGACCCGCCGAAGCCCGGGCGCGCCATGCCGGTTTTACCCGTGTGCCCGGCCGGAGCGTCTTTATGGGCCGCGCCGCTGGGCCAGAATTTCCAGCACAGGCCGGCGATAACCAGCAGCACGAGCAGGCCAAACAGCCAGCGGCGGGAGTTGCGGGGGGAGGATTGCATGGAGTGATCAACCATTGGGCGCGAGAGCTTCTACTTTGGGAGGCTGAAAGATAAGCACTGGGGGGCCTTAAGAAAAGCACCTTTACCGGCTATTTACTTTGGGCTTACAACGTTTAACTTCTGATCTTAGTCCACCGGCTATTTCGCTAAACCGCTGACGCTCAAATAAAAACGGCCTGGACTAGGCCAGGCCGCAATCATGCATCATACGTGTTACTGCCAAACGACAGTCATACGTAGAAACAGTTACTTCAACACAGCCAGGGCGGCGTCGTAGTTTGGCTCTTCAGCAATTTCCTTGACCAACTCGCTGTGCAGCACGTTGTCGTTTTCATCCAGCACCACGACAGCGCGAGCGGTCAGGCCCTGCAGCGGGCCGTCAGCGATGGAAACACCATAGTCAACGGCGAAGTCGGCATTGCGGAAATCCGACAGATTCTTAACGTTTTCCAGGCCTTCGGAGCCACAGAAACGCGCTTGGGCGAATGGCAGGTCGGAGGAGATGCACAGGACCACGGTGTTGGCCACATCGTTGGCCTGGGCATTGAACTTGCGCACGGAAGTGGCGCAGGTTGGGGTATCAACGCTTGGGAAGATGTTCAGCACTTTGCGCTTGCCGGCAAAGGTAGCCAGGGTGGCGTTGGACAGGTCGCCGGCGGTCAGGGTGAAGTCTGCAGCTTTGGCGCCGACTTTCGGCAGTTCGCCTTCAACCTGGACCGGGTTGCCTTTAAGGGTGACTTGAGCCATGAACGGAATCCTTATGCTGGTTTTTGGTTAAACAAATTCGAGAGGCGGAAGTTAACCACAAAGTGCCGACGCTACCTACCGCCAGACACAAATTGTCATGTCGTCAGGTTGTGGTTTAATTGCGCGCTTTTCGCCCGCCCTTCAAGGAAACCGTCGTCGATGAGTCAGCCCGTCACCAAAGTCCTGGTCATTGGTTACGTCTGGCCGGAGCCCCGCTCCTCGGCCGCGGGCGGGCATATGATGCAAATCCTTGAGAGTTTTCTTACGCAAGGTTGGGACATTACCTTCAGCAGCCCGGCCACCATTGGCGAGCACAAGGCCGACTTGCCGGCACTCGGGATCGCCGAACGCACCATCGAACTGAATAACAGCAGTTTCGACGACTTTATTCGCGAACTGGCCCCGGATATCGTGCTGTTCGACCGTTTCATGATGGAGGAGCAATTCGGCTGGCGCGTAGAACAATGCTGCCCCGACGCCCTGCGCGTGCTGGAAACCTCCGACCTGCAAAGCCTGCGCGACGCCCGTCACCAGCGGCTCAAAGAGCAGGTGAAAGCCCAACCCGACAGCGACGACTTCAGCGCCCTGTTCGCGCCGGCGCTGGAAGACGAGTTCCAACGCATGGCCGACACCGACCTGGCCAAACGCGAAATCGCCGCCATTTACCGCTGTGACATCAGCTTGATGATCTCCGACGTGGAAATCCGCCTGCTCACCGAACAGTTCAAGGTGCCTGCCGCCCTGCTCCACTGGTGCCCCTTGATGCTGCAACCGCCCACCGACGCATTTGCGCCCTTTGACGACCGTGCGCATTTCCTCAGCATCGGTAACTTCCGCCACGCGCCCAATTGGGATGCGGTGCTGTGGATGAAGCACCGCCTGTGGCCACTGATCCACCAACAACTGCCAGGCGCCCAATTGCATATCTACGGCGCCTACACCCCGCCCAAGGCCACCGCCCTGCACAATCAGGCCCAGGGTTTCCATGTAATGAACTGGGCCGAAGATGCGCTGCAAGTCATGACCGCCGCGCGCATCTGCCTGGCACCGTTGCGCTTTGGCGCGGGCATCAAGGGCAAGTTGGTCGACGCCATGCTGTGCGGCACGCCCAGTGTCACGACCCCAATCGGCGCCGAGGCCATGGGCGATGACCAGCCCTGGCCCGGCGTGATTGCACAGGATGCGCCGGCCCTGGCTGCCGCTGCCGTGGCCCTTTATCAGGACCGTGAGCGCTGGACCCGGGCCCAGGAACACGGGCGCCAACTGCTGGCCCGGCGCTATGACCAGAACATCCACGGGGCCGCCTTGGTGGAATGCCTGGAACGCTGTCGCCGCGACCTCGCTGCCCATCGCCGGGACAACTTCACCGGCAGCATGCTGCGCCACCACGCGCATAAAAGTACCCAATACATGTCCCAGTGGATCGAGGCGAAAAACCGCACCCTGTAAACACTGCTGCTGGCGAGGACGTGCGTGACGGGGCATTATCCTACGCAGCGATCACAATAAAGCGACGGCAGCATGACCCGAGCAACGCGCATCACCGACCCTTCATACGAGTTAATGGACGACCACAACGGCCTGTCCATCATCTATCGCCAACACGGCTTCCCCTGCCCGCTGGTGCGCTGGCACTTCCACAAGGAATACGAGCTGCACCTGATCGTCGCCAGCTCCGGCAAGGTGTTTATCGGTGACTACATCGGCAACTTCTACCCCGAAAGCCTGTTCCTCACCGGCCCTAACCTGCCCCATAACTGGATCAGCCAGGTGGAAGAAGACGAAGTGGTGCCCAAGCGTGACATGCTGGTGAACTTCACCGATGACCTGTTCGAGAGCGGCAGCCATATTTTTGCTGAACTCAAGAACCTCGCACCGCTGCTGGAGCGCGCGCAGTACGGCATCGAATTTCGCTGCAAAAAAACCATCACCCAGGCCATGACCTTGATGCAACACATCGAGGACGCCAAGGGCATGGCGCGCCTGGGGCAGTTTTTTATCTTGCTGGACGTGTTGAGCGTGTGCGAGGACTACCAATTGCTCTCCGGCGTAACCACGCCGCAATTGGCCGACGAGCACAGCATAGACCGCACCAACCGGGCAGTGGATTACATCTTTGCACATTACGCCCGCGAGCTACCGCTGGAAGAAGTGGCGCAATACCTGGGGATGAAGCCGACCTACTTCTCGCGGGTGTTCAAGCAGGCGACCGGTCGCACCTTTATCGAATTCGTCAACCGGCTGCGCATCAGCAAGTCCTGTGAATTACTCGCGGACGGTGACAAGGCCGTCACGGATGTGTGCTTTGAGTCAGGCTTCAACAATATTTCCAACTTCAACCGACGCTTTCAGCAACTCAAGGGCATGACCCCTTCCCACTACCGACGGTTGGCGATGCAGCGGTTGACGGAGCAGAACCTGATGCCGGTAGACGCCTCGCACTTCAGTTAAAAACCGCAAGCTGGCCATCTGGCGAACGCTCTCACGCCTGTCCCGATCACATCCCGTAATAGCTGGGGCGGAACGCCTCCCTGTGTATGACCAAAAAGTGACAAGTCAGTTGCTGACCACGCGCTTTCTTATCGTACCCATGAGGCCCCCATGAGCATTATTGCAACGTACTCGCCCTTACCCACCCCGCCCCGAAATTTGCCTCCATCCCCTGCAACAGTGGACGCGCAAACCAGCTTGATTCGGACCCCACGCAGCCCATCGGCCGGTGTAGTGACCCTGGAAGGCCGAAACACAGCCGAGCCGTTGGTGAGTCAGGCTGACGCGGACATGGCAGATAAACTCGCCACCGCCCTGATGGAGGAGGTCAATGTACACGCTACCAGCCGTTACATGCCGTCTTCCTTCGGCACAGTCCATGACATTCCAACTCACTCAACATTCGGGCAGCTTTGGTCACAGCTGACGCACGCACTCAAAAACGAGCCGTTCGCGACGTTTGCGAAGAATAACAACATCAACATTTCAAACCTGAAACTAACGCCTTCCGGATTTCTGGATGGCACCATTAACGGCAAACGCAGCAGCTTTTCCAAATACGACGATGGCTTCGAGGAAGCCGCTGTCAACGTCTTCGAGGTTGTGCGCAAACTCTCTACGAACAACGTCCCGATTGTGTATATCGGCGAACACACCGCCACCACCCATGCCGTCGGTGCTTTTTACGCCATGAGGGTTCCGACGACGAAGGCCGAGGCACTCGAGCAAATCCGGGTGTTGCAGGATATCAAGACATTCCCATCGCTACTTGCTCCTGAAGGCAATGCTGCGCGGCCCCACCGACAGGACGTTCAGCACGTCAGGCATATGCGGGATGAAGCCATACAGAACCTTGCGCTGCAGGTCATGCTTGAGCCTGGCAAGTTCCCCCAGGCACAACGCCCGGACGTCGTGCAGCCGCCGGCGCCGCCCGGCAGCGCAGAACCGGCCACCACACCGATCGGAACCTCGAGCGCCACCACTGACCCCGTCGCAGATATTGCCCGTCGCCAGTTTGCCGGTGAGCCCAACGTTTACTCGGTGGTCGCTCGAGTGCTCAGCGACAGGCTGAAGGAAGCCTCTCCAGGGCTGGATTTCGACATCAACCAGATTGCCATTGAAACGCCCGATCCGGACAATCCCTCCAAACCCAAGCGCACACAATTGATGGCACTTGCCTTCGACTACCTGACTGGCGGTGACGCCCCAGACTTCCTCGATTCCGCCAGGGCGTTTGACACGCGTCCCGATCGACTGGCACGCACAGGCACCGCTGCCGACACTCCGCTAGTCCTCGACTTTTCAGCTCTGAGCGGCGTCATGGGTGCGCTGCCGGACCGACTGAACCAGGCCTATGAGGCAAATTTGCGTGAGTACTGGGCCAAACCTGCGTTCAACACGGGCATTGATACCGGTGCCGTTTTCAGCGGCAGTCACCGGACGTTGGTCAGCCGCATTCTGAAAAGCAACCTGCAACTGGCCAGCCTTAAACAATCCGGCCTGGATGATGAACAGCGCAAGACCATCGACATGGTCGTGAGGCATCCCGAAGGCGCCACGCGCCCCGCCCCACTTGACCCCAACTCATCGGGCGCCACCGTCTACAGCCTGGCCGACTCCGCACCGAACATGGTGGTTCATCGCTACCTGGCGCAAGCCAATCGCGACATCCTGCTGCTGGTGGAGCCCAACGGCAAAATCACTCCCTTCAACAGTTGGGATGAGCTCGAAAGCCTGGGCGGTTCAAAGGAAGAGATGACCGGCAATCTGTTCGATGGCCAGGCCGACGTCCTCATCAATCGGCATCTCGGCAGCAGTCTGATTTCCCCTGCCTCCCCACGTGGCCCGGACAGTTCGGTGCAGGCGCCGCCCACACTGCCCGACTGGATGAGCAACGCAGGCGAGGCCGAGCGTTTCATCATGCATGAACTCAGCCTGGGACTGGCCAGTTTCAACCAACTGAACGAAGGCCGCAGCTACAACAGCGATATCAAGGACATCCACACGTTCGCCCAGCAGCAATTCGACTTTTTGCCCAGAAGCAAAAAACTCACGGCGCACCCCGCGGCTAAACTCGAGGTGGTCTTCAAAGTCGCTTATGGGGCACAGGGTACCGCCGGGGAAATCGTCCGCCAGACCATGAGCCTGACAGACATGCTCCTCAATAACTTGTCAGGATTACCCAGCGGCCAGATTGAGGTCTTTTACAATACAGGGCTCAAGTATAAAGGCTCTGACTTCAAAGTCAGGGTGCCGGAGCTAGAGAAAGAAGGCGTACTCAAGCAGTTGGTCGACGACCTTGATATCGGCAAAACCTACCCTGACTTGCTGAGGAAAAAACTGCTTGAGGACCAAACCGAAAAAGCCCGGCGCCAGGCACTGTTCGCTCAGCAGGTACCGCTGGAGCTGCAGTTCAAGGCGCTGGAACTGAGCATCAAGGCAGAGTCCGGTTTCAACACCACGGGTTTTCGCTACGTTCAGGAGCTATTCAAGCCAGGCCCTGGCCCCAGGATCGTTGATGGCCAGGAAATCGTGATCCGACCGCTGGCGTTCGATAACCGGGCCAATGGGAAAACCGATGTGGTCGAAGGCGCCTATCTGATCGAACCCAAGGACAGCACGAACGGCCCGCACATCCTGTACCGCCCCCTGATGGGCGATGCGTCGTTGATGCAGTTTCCAACCCGCCAGGCGCTGCTGGAAGCCATACAGAACAAAGGCAAGCTGCAAAACGACATCCTCGCCTGGTTGCCTGATGAACAGACCCGCAACACCTACAGTGGCAACGGTTTCAAACATCCAAACCTGGTGATATTCGGTTTAAACCTGGGCTCTGTCCCGATGAACAAAACTATTCCCTTGGCCATGGATACCCGCCTGCAACAGACGCTGCAGGCGGGAACATTGATAAACCACCTGTACGAAGCCAACGCCCGCAGCTTGATCACCTTGGCCGGACAGCAATCGACATCCGACGCACAAAGCCGCTGGGCGAGCCTCAAGGAAGGCGGTTTCCTGTTGCTCAATTCTGTCCTGCCAGTATTGCGCGGGCCCGGTGCCATGCTCGGCTTGATGATGCAGTCCCAGGGCATAATCAATGACCTGGGCGTCCTGCTCGATGATGACGCGCAAAATAAAGAGGCGGCCCTGACGGACCTGCTGGTCAACCTGACGACGTTGCTCGCCCAGTTCAAGGAGCGCTCATTGTCGGAGCCTTCAGCCGTCACCTCAAACAGGTCGGCAACCAACACCAGCGTATTGATCGACGGCGATGCACGCCTTACCCCGCCGCCACAACGCTTTCGAATGGGAGGCCCGCTGGAAAAGATCACACCTGTGGACGGTGAGATCCAGACCAATGTAGATACTTACAATCGTAAAGGTGAGGAAGTTAAACGCTTGAATATCATCGGTCACGCGGCCAAGCCTGAAGGTGAGCAAGGAGCGCTGATTGTCGGGGAGAATGACAAAGTCTTTACGGCTGAAGACATCAATAATGAGCTTTTCGCCCGTGGCATTGACATCAGGAATTACCCGGAAGTGCGTTTGCTGGTCTGTTACTCCGCCAAGGGCGGTGATAACTCACTGGCATCACAACTGCACGCGCTGACTGGCGTGCCGGTCAAAGGTTATGAAGGCCCAGTGGACGTGAGTTACACATCTGGTACGGGCATAGACCCTGAGGATATCTACAAAACTGCCCTTGCAAAATACAAGGCAAAGTACCCAAGATTTTCTAAAGCCGACATTATCGAATTGGCAGAGATGGAGTTAAACAAACAACTGAAAGACGTTGATATATTTACCCACGTGGAAAAACAGAGTGGCAAAAAAGTAAATGTTAACTGGGGCACTATTAAAAAACCTCTTTGGGAGGAGATCGAAGTCGATTACCGGCCCAAGCGCTTCGGCTCGTCCAAGAAACGAACAAGTGCGGCCCCTGCCGAAATTCAAAGCCCCTCGAAAGAACTCAACGCCCTGGGTGAGTACAAGGATTTCAAGGATCTACCCGAGCCTGAAAAAATTAAAAACAGTATTGCCTTTACCCCCTCTGAAGACGGCCAGTATGAGTACTTCCTGGATCGACCAGCGGGCAGTAATGAAATCCGATTAAA
>NZ_BCBO01000123.1:0-41261 GCF_001320835.1 Pseudomonas sp. NBRC 111138
TTGGGCATGGCGACAAAGGTGGAGTGACCTTCAAAAGCGAATTGAAAAATGCGCAGTCTTATTCACCCGAAGCGTTCGTTGGACTGATCGCGCCCATGCTGGAAAAAACCAGCGCTACCCAAATCAGAATGATCAGTAGTAAATCCGGCAGTACAGGTTTCGCTGAAGAGTTATCCAAACGCTTGAACGTTCCCGTGAAGGCCCCCGTCGGTACTGTCACACAGTTCGAAGTCATGAAGGACAGGTATTGGATTTTGGAAAAGCTCCCCAACCCACGTCGACCCCATGACCATGAGTGGAAAATCTTTACTCCCCCCGCCTCCGCCAGCTCGCGAGCTTTGAGGTTATGAGCCCGCGCGCAGGGCGGCGCACCCGTTGACTGAGCAGAGCCTGGCTTGAGCAAGCGCCCACCCGTCTGAACTGGTAGATGTGACAGTTCCCTGGATCACGGCGATTGTGAACTCTGGCTCTGTGAATAGTCCATTGGAGCCCCGTCATGAAGAAAACAGCCACCCCTCGTGCAATCAATGAGTTCAGCCGCTTTGAAATACCCGGAGAGACCTTCGGCTGGACCGGCGAAGGCCAGATACATATCGACAATTACGACAAACAAAGTCGCTGGTTCTCGACATCGGTCAATAGAGACTGGGGCAAAGCGCTGACCGGGGCCGCCGACGTTGAAGTGGTCATCAGGCTGCGCGGCGAACAAGCCGGTGAAACACTCATCGCCGCTCATCCGGAAGGAACAGGACGGCTCAACGACATATCAGTCGAAAAGCCAAGCCTTTATCGGTTCTACATCAGGTCCACGGCGACTGGCGAGGTGTGGGTAAGCTTCAAATTTGACTCCAACCGGAAAATGGTGATCGAGAGCATCAGCGTGCTGGGGCCCGTTCGAAAAAAAACCACTAAAGCACCCATACACCCCTGACGGTCTGTTCACCACGCAAACTGGGCGAGCAATTTGCTCAGCAGGCCAATATGGCGCAAGGCATTCTGCGCTCCGGAGCCAACGAGCCGGTCGAACTCAATGCGGTATGCCAGAACGGTAGCTGGTATGCCTATGACGCGAAAGCACAGGCAGGTTATGGGCCTGTGCTGGAAGGCTTTGTATCGGATACATCGTCAGCCGTTTGGCTGGGGAGTGCCTATAAATAGCAAATAGGCATTACCCCTCTTCGGGTGCCTGATCCGCGCTCGAAGATTCTCAGTGCAAAAAAGTATCAGTCCCAGTGCTCCCAAGGATTTGTCACCGCCGCTTTTGAAGGCTGTAATCAACGCACACTCTTCCTGACTCCTTGTAGGAAGACACAACAACAATAACCGTCCTTCTGTACCCCCCTGGGCGCGGAAATGGAGTGCGCGATGAAGTTCACAGTAAAAACCCTGCTTGCCTGTTCTTGCATGACTGCATGCATGACCCTCAGCGCCGTCAGCCTTGGCGCGCAAACCCTGACCATTGCCACCGTCAACAACAGCGACATGATCCGCATGCAGAAGCTCTCGAAAACCTTCGAGGCCGAGCACCCGGAGATCAAGCTGAACTGGGTGGTGCTCGAAGAAAACGTGTTGCGCCAACGGCTGACTACCGACATCGCTACCCAGGGCGGGCAGTTCGATGTATTGACCATCGGCATGTACGAAGCCGCACTGTGGGGCGCCAAGGGTTGGCTGGAGCCGATGAAAGACCTGCCGGCTTCCTATGACCTTGATGACGTGTTCCCTTCGGTGCGTGACGGTTTGTCCGTCAAAGGCTCCTTGTATGCCCTGCCGTTCTACGCCGAAAGCTCGATCACCTATTACCGCACCGACCTGTTCAAGGACGCCGGGCTGAGCATGCCTGAGCACCCGACCTGGAGCCAGATCGGCGAATTCGCCGCCAAGCTCACCGACAAGTCCAAAGAACAATATGGCCTGTGCCTGCGCGGCAAAGCCGGTTGGGGTGAGAACATGGCGCTGATCACCACACTGGCCAACGGCTTCGGCGCGCGCTGGTTCGATGAGAAGTGGCAGCCGGAATTCAACGGCCCCGAGTGGAAGAACGCGCTGAATTTCTACGTCGACAACATGAAGAAATCCGGCCCGCCGGGTGCTTCCAGCAACGGCTTCAACGAGAACCTGGCACTGTTCAACAGCGGCAAGTGCGCGATCTGGGTGGATGCCAGCGTGGCGGGCTCGTTTGTTACCGACAAGAGCCAGAGCAAGGTCGCCGAGCATGTCGGCTTCACGTTTGCGCCCCACGAGAAGACCGACAAGGGCACGTCATGGCTGTATTCCTGGAGCCTGGCGATCCCGACCAGCTCCAAAGCCAAGGATGCCGCCAAGGTATTCACCAGTTGGGCCACCTCCAAGGAATACGGCCAACTTGTGGCCAAGACCGATGGCATCGCCAACGTACCACCGGGCACACGCACCTCGACCTACAGCGAGGAGTACATGAAGGCCGCGCCGTTCGCCAAGGTGACGCTGGAATCGCTGAAAGTGGCCGACCCCACCAAGCCGACCGAGAAACCGGTGCCGTATATCGGTATCCAGTTGGTGACCATTCCGGAATTCCAGGCGATTGGTACCCAGGTGGGCAAGTTCTTCTCGGGTGCGCTGACCGGTCAGCAGACCGTCGAGGCTGCATTGACCGCCGCGCAGACCACCACCGAGCGGGAAATGAAGCGGGCTGGTTACCCCAAGTAACCCCATAGCCTGTAGGAGCGAGCTTGCTCGCGAAGGTATTCCAAGCACATCGCGGTGTCGGATGTACCTTTTTCGCGAGCAAGCTCGCTCCTACAGGGCTTTTGCGCACCTGTCTCTATCTGGCCTTGATTATCATGAATACACCCACCAAAAACCGCCTGGCCAACCCCGGCTGGTTTCTCGTCAGCCCCTCGGTGGCCTTGCTGCTGCTGTGGATGATCGTGCCGCTGGGCATGACCCTGTACTTTTCGCTGATCCGCTACAACCTGCTCTACCCCGGCGAAAACCAGTTCGTGGGGCTGGAAAACTTCAGCTACTTCATCACCGACTCGGGGTTCCTGCCTGGCGCCACCAATACCCTATTGCTGGTAGGCAGCGTATTGCTGATCAGCGTGGTGTTCGGCGTGTTGATCAGTGCGTTGCTGGAGGCCAGTGAGTTCCTGGGGCGCGGCATCGTGAGGGTGATGCTGATTTCGCCGTTCTTCATCATGCCCACCGTCGGCGCGTTGATTTGGAAGAACCTGATTTTCCACCCGGTGTCGGGGATTCTCGCCGCCGTGTGGAAGTTCTTCGGCGCCGAACCGGTGGACTGGCTGGCGCATTACCCGCTGCTGTCGATCATCATCATTGTGTCGTGGCAATGGCTGCCCTTTGCGATCCTGCTGCTGATGACCGCGATGCAGTCGCTAGACCAAGAGCAAAAGGAAGCGGCACGCCTGGACGGTGCCGGCGCCATTGCGATTTTCTGGCACCTGACCCTGCCCCACCTGGCCCGCCCGATTGCCGTGGTGGTGATGATCGAAACCATCTTCCTGCTCTCGGTGTTCGCCGAAATCTTCACCACCACCAACGGTGGCCCCGGCTACGCCTCGACCAACCTCGCCTACCTGATCTACAACCAGGCGCTGGTGCAGTTCGACGTGGGCATGGCCTCCGCCGGCGGCTTGATTGCCGTGGTCATCGCCAATATCGCGGCGATCATCCTGGTGCGGATGATCGGCAAAAACCTGACTGACAAGCCTTGAGGGCCGCGCCATGACGCTTCAACAATCCCGCCGCCTGCAAAGCCTGTTGCTCGGCACGCTGGCCTGGGCCATTGCGATCCTGATTTTCTTCCCGATCTTCTGGATGGTGCTGACCAGTTTCAAGACCGAAATCGACGCCTTCGCCACGCCGCCGCAGTTCATCTTCACGCCGACGCTGGAGAACTACCTGCACATCAACGAGCGCAGCAACTACTTTGCCTACGCCTGGAACTCGGTGGTGATTTCGTTCAGCGCCACCGCCCTGTGCCTGCTGATTTCGGTACCGGCCGCCTACTCTATGGCGTTCTACGAAACCCAGCGCACCAAGGGCACGCTGCTGTGGATGCTGTCCACCAAGATGCTGCCGCCGGTGGGCGTACTGATGCCGATCTACCTGCTGGCCAAGAGCTTTGGCCTGTTGGATACGCGCATTGCGCTGATCATCATCTACACCCTGATCAACCTGCCGATTGTGGTGTGGATGGTGTACACCTACTTCAAGGACATCCCCAAGGACATCCTCGAAGCCGCCCGCCTGGACGGCGCCACCCTGTGGCAGGAAATGGTGCGCGTGCTGCTGCCAATCGCCAAGGGTGGCCTGGCGTCCACGGTACTGCTGTCGTTGATCCTGTGTTGGAACGAGGCGTTCTGGTCGCTGAACCTGACCTCCTCCAGCGCCGCGCCGTTGACCGCCTTGATCGCCTCCTACTCCAGCCCCGAAGGCTTGTTCTGGGCCAAGCTGTCCGCCGTCTCGACCCTGGCCTGCGCGCCGATCCTGATCTTTGGCTGGATCAGCCAGAAGCAGTTGGTACGCGGTTTGTCCTTTGGCGCCGTCAAATAATAATTCGAAAAGGAGGCCCATCATGGCCAACCTGAAAATCAAGAATCTGCAAAAAGGCTTCGAAGGTTTTTCCATCATCAAGGGCATCGACCTGGAAGTGAACGACAAGGAATTCGTGGTGTTCGTCGGCCCGTCGGGCTGTGGCAAATCCACCCTGCTGCGCCTGATCGCCGGCCTGGAAGAGGTCAGCGACGGCACCATCGAACTCGATGGCCGCGACATCACCGAAGTCACCCCGGCCAAGCGCGACCTGGCCATGGTGTTCCAGACCTACGCGCTGTACCCGCACATGAGCGTGCGCAAGAACATGTCGTTTGCCCTGGACCTGGCGGGTGTCGACAAGAAGCTGGTCGAGAGCAAAGTCAGCGAAGCGGCACGCATCCTTGAGCTGGGGCCTTTGCTGGAGCGCAAGCCCAAGCAACTCTCGGGTGGCCAGCGCCAGCGCGTGGCGATTGGCCGAGCGATTGTGCGTAACCCGAAGATCTTCCTGTTCGACGAACCGCTGTCCAACCTCGACGCCGCACTGCGCGTGCAGATGCGCCTGGAGCTGGCGCGCCTGCATAAAGAACTGCAAGCGACCATGATCTACGTGACCCACGACCAGGTCGAAGCCATGACCCTGGCCGACAAGGTGGTGGTGCTCAACAGTGGGCGCATCGAACAGGTCGGCTCGCCGCTGGAGCTGTACCACCAGCCAGCCAACCTGTTTGTGGCCGGTTTTCTCGGCACGCCGAAGATGGGTTTCCTCAAGGGCCAGGTCATCCGCGTCGACAGCCAAGGCTGCGAGGTGCAACTGGACGCCGACACCCTGATCAGCCTGCCGTTGAGCGGCGCCACCCTGAGCGTGGGCAGCGCGGTAACCCTGGGCATTCGCCCGGAACATCTGGAAATCGCCGCGCCAGGGCAAACCACCCTGACCGTGACCGCTGACGTTGGCGAGCGCCTGGGCAGCGACACCTTCTGCCACGTCATCACCCGCAACGGCGAACCGCTGACCATGCGTATCCGTGGCGACATGGCCAGCCAATACGGCGAAACGCTGCAGTTGCACCTGGACCCGGCGCACTGCCATCTGTTCGACACCGATGGCGTAGCCGTGGCCCGTCCACTGCGCGCTGCCGCCTGATTCCGTGAGTATTTCCAGATGAAATTGAATAAAGCCAACCTCACCCAACTGGCGCCCGAAGTGCAGGTGCCGACCTACGCGCTTGCCGATATCCGCCAGGGCATCGCGCACATTGGCGTCGGCGGTTTCCACCGTGCGCACCAGGCGTTCTACACCGATGCCCTGATGAACACCGGCGAGGACCTGGACTGGGGCATCTGCGGCGTCGGCCTGCGCAGTGAAGACCGCAAGGCCCGCGATGACCTGGCCGGCCAGGATTATTTGTTCACCCTGTATGAACTGGGCGACACCGACGACACGCAAGTGCGCGTGATCGGCTCGATCAGCGACATGCTGCTGGCCGAAGACGGCGCCCAGGCGCTCATCGATAAACTTGCCAGCCCCCAGATCCGCATCGTCTCGCTGACCATCACCGAAGGCGGCTACTGCATCGATGACAGCAACGGCGAGTTCATGGCCCACCTGCCGCAGATCCAGCATGACCTGGCGCACCCGAGGGCACCGAAAACCGTGTTCGGCTTTATCTGCGCTGCGCTCACCCAGCGCCGCGCAGCTGGCACCCCGGCCTTTACGGTGATGTCCTGCGATAACCTGCCTCACAACGGCGCCGTCACCCGCAAGGCCTTGCTGGCCTTCGCCGCCCTGCACGACGCGGGCCTGCATGACTGGATCAAGGCCAACGTGAGCTTCCCGAATGCCATGGTTGACCGCATCACGCCAATGACCAGCACCGCCCACCGCCTGCAACTGCACGACCAGCACGGGATCGACGATGCCTGGCCGGTGGTGTGCGAGCCGTTTGTGCAGTGGGTGCTGGAAGACAAATTCGTCAACGGCCGCCCGGCCTGGGAAAAGGTCGGCGTGCAGTTCACCGATGACGTCACGCCTTATGAAGAAATGAAGATCGGCCTGCTCAACGGCAGCCACCTGGCCCTCACGTACCTGGGGTTCCTCAAGGGCTACCGGTTCGTTCACGAGACCATGAACGACCCCCTGTTCGTGGCGTATATGCGCGCCTACATGGACCTGGACGTCACGCCGAACCTGGCGCCGGTACCTGGTATCGACCTGACCGAATACAAGCAGACCCTGGTGGATCGCTTTTCCAACCAGGCGATTGCCGACCAGTTGGAGCGCGTATGCTCCGATGGTTCATCGAAGTTTCCCAAGTTCACCGTGCCGACCATCAACCGCCTGATTGCCGGCGGCCGCGACACGGACCGTGCCGCCCTGGTGGTGGCGGCCTGGGCGCTGTATTTGAAAGGCGTGGATGAAAACGGCGCGCACTACAGCATCCCGGACCCACGGGCAGCGTTCTGCCAGGAGCTGGTGAGCGATGACGCGCTGATCAGCCAGCGGTTGCTGGGGGTGGAAGAGATTTTTGGCACGGCTATTCCCAAGTCGGCGGCGTTTGTGGCAGCGTTCGAACGTTGCTACAAAAGCCTGCGCGACAAAGGCGTCACAGCCACACTGCAAAACCTCCTGAACAAAGCGGATTAAACATGTGGGAGCTGGCTTGCCTGCGAGAGCGGTGGTCCAGTCAACCCTGCGGTGACTGCCAGACCGCTATCGCAGGCAAGCCAGCTCCCACATTGACCGTATTTTCAATCCAACAATAAGACTGCTGAGCACTCCATCATGACCCAGCAAAACCTCTACCTCGGCATCGACTGCGGCACCCAGGGCACCAAGGCGATCGTCCTCGATGCGTCCAGCGGCAAGGTGCTGGGCCTGGGCGCCGCGGCGCACACCTTGATCAGCGGCGCCAATGGCCGTCGTGAACAACACACCCAGGAATGGCTGGACGCCTTCACCGCTGCCACCCATCGCGCCCTGCAACAGGCCGGCGTGGATGGCCAGGACATCCTCGGCATCGGCGTATCCGGCCAGCAACACGGCCTGGTGTTGCTGGATGATCATGGCCAAGTGCTGCGCCCGGCCAAGCTGTGGTGCGACACCGAAACCACGCCGGAGAACGACCGGCTGCTGCAGCATCTGGGTGGCGAACGCGGCTCTCTGGAGCGCCTGGGCGTGGCCATCGCACCAGGCTACACGGTGTCCAAGCTGCTCTGGACCCGTGAACAGCACCCGGAAGTCTTCGCGCGCATTGCCCATATCCTGCTGCCCCACGACTACCTCAACTACTGGCTCACCGGCCGCGCCTGCGCCGAGTATGGCGATGCGTCGGGTACCGGTTACTTCAACGTGCGCCGCCGGGAATGGGATGTGGCGTTGCTCCAGCACATCGACCCCAGTGGCCGCCTGCAAGCCGCTTTGCCGACACTGATCGAGGCCGACCAAGCGGTGGGCACGATCCTGCCGGCCATTGCCGAGCGCCTGGGCATCAACCCCGACGCGGTGGTGTCCAGTGGTGGCGGCGACAATATGATGGGCGCCATTGGCACCGGCAATATCGCCCCCGGCGTGATCACCATGAGCCTGGGCTCGTCGGGCACCGTGTATGCCTTTGCCGACCAGCCAAACATCAGCCCCCAAGCCTCGGTGGCGACCTTCTGCTCCTCCAGCGGCGGTTGGCTGCCGCTGATCTGCACCATGAACCTGACTAACGCCACCGGGGTGATTCGCGAGCTGTTCGAACTGGACCTCGACACCTTCAACGCCCTGGTCGAACAGGCACCCATCGGCGCCGATGGCGTGAGCATGCTGCCGTTTCTCAACGGCGAACGCGTACCCGCCCTGCCCCACGCCACCGGCAGCCTGCAGGGCCTGACCATGACCAACCTGACCCGCGCCAACCTGTGCCGCGCGGTGGTCGAAGGCACCACCTTCGGCCTGCGTTATGGCCTGGACCTGCTGCGCCAGACCGGCCTGCAAAGCCAGAGCATCCGCCTGATCGGTGGCGGCTCGAAAAGCCCGCTGTGGCGGCAGATGGTCGCCGATATCATGCACACCGAAGTGGTGTGTACCGAACAGAGCGAGGCCGCCGCCCTGGGCGCGGCGATCCAGGCGGCGTGGTGCCAGAGCGGCGAACCGCTGGCCAGCCTGTGCGACAAATGCGTGAGCATTGACCCGGCCAGCCGCACCTTACCCGTGGCCGCCAATGTCAGTGCCTATCAACAAGCGTATCAGCGTTATCAACAGCACGTGGCAACCCTTTAAGAGCGAGCAACTATGTATCTGGTGTGTGGTGAAGCGCTGTTTGATTTCTTCAGCGAGGAGGATGCCAGCGGGCAGGCCGCCAAGCTCAATTACAAGGCGATTGCCGGTGGCTCGCCGTTCAACGTCGCGGTGGGTTTGCGCCGCCTGGGGATCGAGTCGGGGTTCTTCGCCGGCCTGTCCACCGATTACCTTGGACGGCGCTTGCAGCAAGTACTGAAAGACGAAGGTATCAGCGAACGCTTTCTGGTTGAGTTCGACGCGCCGACCACCCTGGCGATGGTAGCCGTGGGCGCCAATGGCTCGCCGCAGTACAGCTTTCGCGGCGAAGGGTGTGCCGACCGGCAATTGCAACTGACCCACTTGCCACCTTTGGGCGACGAGATTCGCGGGCTGCATGTGGGCTCGTTTTCGCTGGTGGTGCAACCGATTAGTGACACACTGCTCAGCCTGGTCAAGCGTGAAAGCGGCAAGCGCTTGATCAGCCTCGACCCCAACGTGCGCCTTAACCCGCAGCCCGATATTCACCTGTGGCGCGCACGCGTCGCAGAGCTGGTGCAACACGCCGACCTGATCAAGGTCAGCGACGAAGACCTTCACCTGCTCTACCCCGACCAGACACCGGAAAGCGTGCTGCAAGGTTGGCTACACCACCGCTGCCAACTGGTGTTCCTCACCCGTGGTGGCGACGGTGCATCGGTGTTCAGCCGCCAACATGGCACCTGGTCGCAACCTGCGGTCAAGGTGGTGATGGCCGATACGGTGGGCGCTGGTGATACCTTCCAGGCGGCGCTGATTGCGTGGCTCACGGAACAGCAGTTGGATTCGGTTGAGGGGCTGCAAAGCCTCAGTCGCGAGCAGATCGACGCCATGCTGGGCTTCGCGATTCGGGCTGCCGCACTGACCTGCGGCAAGACCGGCCCAGACCTGCCCTATCGTCAACAACTGGCTTGAGCTGAGCGGCCAAAACTCAAAGTGCCATCACGCAGGCCACGTATTCCGTGGCCTGCGCGCCATGCATAAAAAATTGCGCTACTGGAAAACTGTGCTAAACCCAAAAACAGGAGCAGTTATTACAACAAACCCAGGACACACCCATGCAAAAGCCCAGTGGTTTCTCGACCCGGGCCGTTTTAGCTGTCGGCCTCATCTCACTGCAGTACATCATCCCTCAACCCTCTCATGCCGCCTGCGTTCTCACCCCGGGAACCGGTAACGATACCTATACGTGCGACAGCGGCAGCAGTCCCGGCCTTACCGACCTTTCCGGGGATAACCATCTGACCCTCCCCGCAGGCGGCACCGGCACCATCAACGGTAATGTCACCTTTGGCCCTGGCGTGGATACGGTGCGCATAGAGTCCGGGCAGATCACCGGCGCGGTGCAACAAGGGGCTGGCATCGATGACTTCGTCATGCTCGGAGGGCAAATACAGGCGCTGTTCCAGGGCGATGGGCTCGACACCTTCAGGATGGAGGGAGGCACCATCGTCGATGCCTTTGAGGACGGCGATGTGGCCTACCAGAGCGGTGGCACCATTGGCCGAGTGAATATGAAGCTGGACAAGAACCTTTATGACATGTCCGGAGGCGCCATCCTGGGCAACCTGGTCACCGGTTTTGATACTGACACCATCATCATTTCCGCTGGCAGCATCGGCGGCAATATCAGCACCAGCGGTGGTGACGATAGCATTACCGTGAGTGGCGGCGTGATCAGTGGTGAGATCCGTGCCAGCGTCGGCAACGACACTTTCCGGTGGCTTGACGGTGGGCAGATCAAGTCCTCGGTGTTGATGGGCGATGGTGACGACACCGCCCTGCTGCGCGGCTTGAATGAAAGCCTGCTGGCCACCACACCCTCCGTCGATGGTGGCCTGGGCAACGATCAATTGACCTTCGACACAACGACATCCAGCACTGCGGCCCGCTATATCGGCTGGGAGACCGTCAACCTCACCAACCACTCACGCCTGAATCTGGCCGGGGATTTTTTCCTCGGTGACAGTGGCAGCAATACCGGCACGTTCAACATCGACGGCAGCAGTGCCCTGGCCGTGACCCAAGGCAGCATCCGCCCCTACACCGCCGGGCAACTGGCGACGCTCAACAACGCCGGCACTGTCGACATGACCACCGACAACAGCGCGACCAGCGTATTGACGGTGCATGGCAACTACATGGGCAACAACGGCCAGTTGCACCTGCAGACCGTACTGGGCGACGAAAACTCTGCCACCGACAAGCTGTTAGTGTCCGACGGCAACATCAGCGGTCACACCCAATTGAGCGTCAGCAACCTCGGCGGTATCGGCGGGCTGACCCAGAACAACGGTATTGAAGTGGTCCAGGCACTCAACGGCGCCGTCAGCACCAACGATGCGTTCGCCTTGAAGGGCTCGGTCTCCGCCGGAGCTTATGAATACCTGCTGTTCAAGGGCGGCACCACCGCCAATACAGAAAACAGCTGGTTCCTTCGTTCCTCGGTGGTGGCCGTGCAACCGCCCGCGGTCCCACCCGTACCGCCGACACCGCCCGTGGTGGTGCCGGTGCCGCCGGTCCCCGCCACTCCCCCTGTAGTGGATTCGGATGAACCCTCCGTGGAACCGCCCACTGCGCAACCGAAGCCCCCGATCGAGCCTGCCGCGCCACCGCCCAGCCAAGTCGCCGCGGCCACGTCGCCGCAATCGGCGGCGAGTAACCCTGTGCTTCCTACCGCCGTGGCAGGTGCCGCGCCGATTCCACTGTATCGCCTGGAAGTTCCGGTCTACTCCGTAGACATCCCCGCTGCGCAACTGATGACGTTGCAGGCTCTGGGCACCTTCCATGAACGCCAGGGCGAGCAAAGCCTGCTGACCGAGACCGGTGCAGTGCCGGCAGGTTGGGTCCGCGCCTATGGCAGTGATTTCAACAAAAGCTGGTCGGGCACCGTGGCGCCAAGTTTTGACGGCACGGTCAAGGGCTATCAGGTTGGCCATGACCTTTACGCCGCCGAAACCAGCGGCGGGCAGACGCAACGCCTTGGCCTCTTTATCGGCCAGAGCCGCCTGCGCGGCGACGTGAAGGGCTTTGCAATGGGCTGGCAGAACCATCGCTCCGGGCGGGTCAAACTCGACGGCGACAACTTCGGCGCTTACTGGACACTCACCGATCCGACCGGCTGGTACGTCGACCTGGTGGCCATGGGTACCCGCCTGGATGGCGACAACAAGTCCGACCGAGGGGTGAAGATGGATACCAAGGGCCACGCCTTGGCGTTATCCGCCGAGGCCGGCTACCCGTTCAGGCTGTCCGAGCATTGGGAGATGGAACCTCAGGCCCAAGTCATCGGCCAGAAGATCGATCTGGACAGTCAGCACGATGGCATTTCCAAGGTCTCTTTCGACTCCCAGGAGTATTGGACCGGCCGCATCGGCGCACGCCTCAAGGGCCGCTATCTGGTCAGCAACACACCCGTGGAGCCGTACCTACGGGCGAATGTCTGGCACACCTTCGGCGGTAGCGACACGGTGACGTTCGACAAGGTGGACCGGATCAAGAGCGATCACAAGTCCTCCACGGCTGATATTGGTGTCGGTGTTGTAGCTCAATTGTCATCCGCGTTCAGCGTTTATATGGAGGGTAACTATGGCACCCAACTGGACGACAACAACTTTGAGGGTGTCAGTGGCAATCTCGGCGTAAGAGTGCGCTGGTAAACAGGAAGGACGTCAACATTGGGCCTGGCAACTACCAGGCCCATGGGGTCAACTTACACTCAAGCATCCGCTAGTGATAACCGCGCGCGCCGGCTCGTTGCAGTACCGGTGCGTGGCTTTGCTTGAGGTCCTCACGCAACCCGGTGATCAGGTTGCAAATCGCTCGACTGCTGTCGAGCTTGTCAGGGTGTATACCTTTGACTTCCAAATCCACCCGGTCCCGGTCGCGGTCGTCGTAGACCTTGATCGTCAACGAGGCATCTTCGGCTTTGGTGCATTCGCACCGTTTAGGCAGGAAACTTCCTTCAATGATGCTGCGAAGCTCTAGTTCTGAAAGCATGGCTAACCTCTCCTTTTTTGAGACTGCCAACAGTTATATGTATCCGACAGGCACTTGCCTGCCACGTCTTGCCAACCCTGGAAGACGCTTTCAATCAGTAAGCCTACTCGGCAAAAACTGTGGTGGTTGTAACCTTTCCTCATAAGCAAACCGCTTGCTCATATTAAAGAAGACAACCTGTTTGGCATCATCGTCGAACTACATCGATTAAACGTTTAACCCGCAGCGTGGGGACCGGCGTTTATGTGGAAATCCTTTTTTCGGCAACCTATCGCAACCAATCAACCCATCACCGTTCAGCCGAAGGCGGTTTGCGATAAACATACGAAACATATACGATTCGTATATCAATTAAACACAGTGAACCTTATGGGCATCGTCAAGATCACCGATCAGCTGCACGAACAACTGCGCCTGGCCAGCGCCGCCATGGACCGCTCCATCAACGCCCAGGCCGAGTTCTGGATCAAGATCGGCCTGCTCGCCGAACTCAACCCGCACCTGCCCTACAACGAGCTGATCAACAAGCTGTTGCTGGACAAACCCGACCTGATCCGAGGGCGCAGCTGATGATCAAGACTCCCGCACAGTTGGTCGTAATGCGTGAAGCCGGGCGCCTGTTGGCGCAAGTCTTCGACATGCTCGACGGTTTCGTCGCCGCCGGCCGCTCTACCCTGGAGCTGGACAGCGCCGTCGAAGCCTTCATCCGCAATGACCTCAAGGCCCGCCCTGCCAGCCTTGGGCAGTACGACTACCCCTTCTGCATCAACACCTCGATCAACGAAGTGGTGTGCCACGGCATGCCCAGCGCCAAGCAATTGCTCAAGGACGGCGACATCATCAACATCGACATCACCCTGGAAAAAGGCGGCTTCATTGCCGACTCCAGCAAGATGTACATGATCGGCAACGTGACGCCCAAGGCCAGGCGCCTGGTGGACATGACCTTCGAGGCGATGTGGGCCGGTATACGCCAGGTCAAGCCCGGGGCGCGCCTGGGCGATATCGGCCATGCTATCCAGAGCCATGCGCAAGCCAACGGCTACAGCGTGGTGCGCGAATACTGCGGCCACGGCATCGGCCGACAAATGCACGAAGAACCGCAAATTCTGCACTTCGGCCGGCCTGGCACCGGCCTGGAACTGCGCGAAGGCATGGTGTTTACCATCGAACCGATGCTTAACCAGGGCAGCGCCAAAACCTGCAGCCTGAAAGACGGCTGGACGGTGGTCACCAAGGACAACAGCCTCTCGGCGCAATGGGAACATACCGTGGCGGTGACGGCGGACGGGTTTGAGGTGTTGACCTTGCAAGCCGCTCAAAACCTTCACACCCTGTAGGAGCGAGCTTGCTCGCGAAGGCCTCAAGGACTGCGCGTTAAACCAGGCTACCCACTTCTTCGTTGACGTTTTTCGCGAGCGAGCTCGCTCCTACAGTGGCCTTGGCTTCAAGCTCGCGCACCAGCGGCAATACGCGTTTGCCGAAATACTCCACTTCTTCCTGGAAGTGCAGAAAGCCTGCCAGCACCAAGTCCACACCCACGGCCTTGAGTGCCACGATGCGCTCGGCGATCTGCTGCGGCGTGCCGATCAGGTTGGTCTTGAAGCCATCGTTGTATTGCACCAGGTCCTCAAAGCTGGACTTGGCCCAGTTCCCCTCGCCCTCCGGCGACGCCTTGCCCGCTTGCCTGGCCGCGTCACCAAAGGCGTTGACCGCCTCCGGGTCGGCTTGGTCGATAATCTGCGCCAGCACCGCCCGTGCCTCCTCCTCCGTGTCGCGGGCGATCACGAAGGCGTTCACGCCCACCTTCACCGAATGCTGGTTGGCAGCGGCCTTGGCACGGATATCATCGACCTGGGCCTTGACCCCTTCAGGCGTGTTGCCATTGGTGAAATACCAATCCGACACCCGCGCCGCCATGTCCCGAGCCGCCCGCGAACTGCCACCCTGGAAGATTTCCGGCTGGCCCAGGGGTTTGGGCTTGAGGGTGTATTGGTTGAACCGATAGAAATCGCCCTTGAAGGTGAAATCGTCCTGGGTCCAGATGCCTTTGAGAGCACGGATAAACTCTTCGGAACGCCGATAGCGCTCATCATGCTCCAACCAATGTTCGCCAATGGCCTGGAACTCGCCCTTGAACCAGCCACTGACGATATTCACCGCAATACGGCCATTGGTCAGTTGGTCGATGGTCGCCAATTGCTTGGCCGCCAACGCCGGTTGCCACGGCCCGGGCAGGATCGCCGCGATGACCTTGAGGGTGGTGGTCGCCGCCAGCAACGCATGGCTGAACGCCACAGACTCATGCTGGTTCTCGGCGCCGTAGCCTGCGGTGAAGCGAATTTGCGTCAAGCCATATTCAAAGCCCGCCGCCTCCGCCAGTTGCGCCAGTTTGCGGTTGTAATCAATACCCCAGTGGGTGCGTTGTTCAATCTTGCTGACGACCAACCCACCGCTGACGTTGGGCACCCAATAGGCAAATTTCACGGCTTGCTGACTCATCGGACGGTACCTCGTACAGGGGATTTACAAGGGCTTACGCAGCAAGCGTGCCAGGGGCAGGCAAATGCCCGTAGCCTGGGGGTTGCGGAAAAAAAGGGGGATTGAAGCGATGGCTTGCCAGTGTCTGGGATCGCAGCAGTTTGTGGATCTGCTGTTGCTGGAGCAACAGTTGCGACCAGCACCAAGCGTAACCACGATGCGAAGCGAGTCGCTCTTGATCTGCTTTTGATCTTAAGCGCCCCGTTAAACCACGCTGGCCGGAATTCGACAGGGATTTGGGGGGTAAACCGGCAGGGATGCCGGTTTAGCTGCCCCGCGCCATGGATGGCGCGTGGCGGCGGCCCCCCAAATCACTGGCGGATTACGGGCACACCGAGCCTGAGCGAGGTGCCGAGTGGTGGGGCAAGAGCCCTTTTGGTTACTTTTGGGGCTCTTTTCCAAAAGTGACCCGCTGTAAGAGCGGAACCCTAAGTGGCCGTTACCGCAGGAATGGATATGTACTCGGTCTGACACCTGTGTCGGCTGTCAGGCCGCTATCGCAGGCAAGCCAGCTCCCACATTTGGAGCGTGGGGTGTCAGGCCACGTGCTCAGAACGCCAACTTATAACCCACCGCCATCAACATCACCGCCAGGCACGGCCGCAGTACCCCGTCGGGAATCCTGCCGGTCATATGGCTGCCAACGTAGATCCCCGGCAGCGACCCCATCAGCAAAAAGCCCAGCAGATGCCAGTCCATGTTCCCCATGCTGGCATGGCCCAGGCCCGCCACCAAGGTCAGGGGCACGGCATGGGCGATCTCGGTGCCAACCAGGCGCCGCGTGGCCAGGAACGGGTACAGGATAAACAGCGCCACCGTGCCGAGGGCGCCGGCGCCGATCGAGGTCAGGGCCACCATGGTGCCAAGGATCGCACCTGTCACAACAGTGAGCGCATTCAGATTGCGCGGGCGCAGATGGTAGGAGTCGCCAGCATGACGCTGGGCAAAGGCCAACAGGCTTTTCTTGAACAGGATCGCCAGGGCCGTCAGCAGCAATACCACGCCAAGGGCCTGCTTGATCACCGCGTTCATCGCGCTGGGGTCGGTGTGCAGGCTGGCCAGGAACCATAACGTCAGCAACACCGCCGGCACGCTGCCCAGAGTGAGCCAGCCGGTGATGGTCCAGTCGATGTTCTTGTTCTTGCTGTGTACCAGCACACCACCGGACTTGGTGATCGCGGCGTACAGCAGGTCGGTGCCCACCGCAGTGGCTGGGTTGATGCCAAACCACAGCAGGATCGGGGTCATCAGCGAACCGCCGCCCACCCCCGTCATGCCCACGATAAAACCCACGATCAGGCCGGCAACCACGAAACCAATATTACCTACATCCATTCCAGCTACCCGAGGCCTTATAAATTTCTGGCCGCAGGATAGCGATTTTTCTTATAACCACTTATACCGATGCGATCTGAGTTTATGCTTTTTTGGAAATCTTCACTTTTTTCGCAAAGCCCTGCATCCAATGGGCGGGCCTGGGCCGTAGTCATCAACGTAACCCTGCTGTTCTACCCAATGGAGAAACACCATGAACGCTAAAACACTGCTGTGCCTGTCCAGCTTGCTCCTCGCCGCACCGTCGGCGTTTGCCCAGGCGGGCCTGCCGGACAGCATCAAGGTGCCGGATGGCCACAAGGTGGCGATGCAAACCACCGGGGTCGGCGAAATCACCTATGAATGCCGCGACAAGGCCAGCGCTGCCGGCCAGACCGAGTGGACCTTCGTCGGCCCCAAAGCCGTGTTGAACGACCGTAATGGCCAGCAGGTCGGCACCTACTTCGGCCCACCTGCCACGTGGCAGGCCAAGGACGGCTCGACCATCACCGGCACGCAATTGGCCGTGGCGCCGTCGAGCCCCGGTAACCTGCCCTATCAACTGGTCAAGGCCAACCCGGCCGAGGGAAAAGGTGCGATGAGTGGCGTGGCGTATATCCAGCGGGTTGCGCTCAAAGGCGGAGTCGCTCCCGCTACGCCATGCACCACGGCGAACAAAGGCGCCAAGGAAGGGGTGAAATACCAGGCGGACTACATCTTCTGGGCCGCCAACTGAGCAAACTCAGCTACGCTGGCCAGGTAGGCGCGAGCAACCTCGCGCCTACCACGCGTAGACGTCTCCTCAGTGGCAGGAATTCTGGTTTGGCTGAAATCATCTTTGATTATGAAGTGTGCCTGTTAGCCTGCGCCCGCGGCGATCATCGCGCCCTGCACCAACTCTATGAGCAGGACAGCAGCCGCTTGCTCGGTGTGGCGCTGCGCATTACCCGCAACAAGGCACTGGCCGAGGACATCGTGCATGACGCCTTTATCAAGATCTGGCACGGTGCGCGCAGTTTCGACCCCTTGCGAGGTTCCGCACGGGGTTGGGTGTTCAGCGTGACTCGCCACCTGGCCCTGGACGTTGTACGCAGCGCCGGGCGTGACGTGCCGCTGGACGATCAGTACGAGCCGCTGGCAGAGCCTGCCCAGACCGTTGAGTTTGCTGCACGCTCCGGGCAGATCCACCAGTGCCTGGAGCAGCTCGACCCGACACGCCGCACCTGCATCCTGCACGCCTATGTGGACGGTTACTCCCACAGCGAAATTGCGCAAAAACTCAGTACCCCGCTGGGTACCGTCAAAGCCTGGATCAAACGCAGCCTCGCCGCCTTGCGGGAGTGCATGGCATGAACGACAGCCTGGATGAACTGGCCAGTGAATACGTGCTGGGGACACTGCCCGCCGAACAGCGCGCAGAGGTGCAACAACGCCTGGCCCATGATGCGGCACTGCGTGCAGCGGTGGATGCCTGGGAGCAGCGTCTGTTGCCTCTGGTCGCGCTGGCACAACCGGTGCCGCCTTCGGCACAGCTGTGGCGGCGCATTGAACGCGGAATCAAAGCCCCCGAAACGAGCGTGGCGTGGTGGAACCTGCTGGCGTTCTGGCGCGGGCTTTCTGCCGCGGGCCTGATGGCAAGCGTGGTGCTGGCGGCTTTATTACTGACGCGCCCGCCCATGCCCGCACCCAGCTTCGTGGTGGTGTTGATGGCGCCACAAAGCCAGGCACCGGGCTGGGTGGTGCAGGCCAGTGATAATCAGCAGATCCAGTTGATTCCACTGGGGGTGATCGAGATTCCTGCCGACAAAGCCCTGGAGTTCTGGACCAAGGGCGATGGCTGGCAGGGGCCCGTATCACTGGGGCTGGTCAAACCGGGGCAGACCTTGTCGGTGCCGCTGGACAAGCTGCCGCCACTGGCGCCGAACCAGTTGTTTGAACTGACGCTGGAAGGGCCCAATGGCTCGCCCACCGGCAAACCCACCGGGCCGATTCACGGGATCGGCCGCGCAGTCAAAGTGCTTTGATCACGAAAGGTTAGGTAGCCACACACGAAACCGCGCCCCGCCCAAGGGAGACGCCAAGGCCGTCAAAGTGCCGCCCTGGGCCTCCAGGGCGCGCCGGCTGATCGCCAGGCCCAGGCCAAAGCCACCGGTTGCGCGATCGCGGCTACGGTCCAGGCGGTAGAACGGCTCGAAGATGCGCTCGCGCTGCTCCGCCGGTATGCCGATGCCATCGTCGTCCACCCAGATTTCACAGCCTTTGGGGCATACCCGCACGCCCACCTGGATGCGTTTGTCGCAGTAGCGCGTCGCATTGCGCAGCAGGTTCTGCAAGGCCCTGGCAGTCAGGCGCGGGTCGAGGCTGAAGCGCTCCACGGCACAATCGAGGACCACATCGATGACGATATCGGGGTTCTCCAGCTCATCGTCGACGCTGCCCAACACGCTGTCGATAAACTCGTCGAGCGCCACCTCTACCCGCTCGGGCAATTGCGCCGGGTTTTGCAGGCGGCTGTAAGACAGCAATTCCAGCACCAGCTCATCCAGCTCCCGAATATGCGCCACCAGGCTTTGCAGGCGCTCGCGGCTGGCCGGGGGCAAGTCTTCGGAAAGCGCCAGGGCCAGCCCGAAATCCAGGCGGGTGAGCGGTGTGCGCAGTTCATGGGAGACCGCATTGAGCAAATCGCGCTGCTGGTTCAAGAGGCGCTCGATATCGTCGGCCATGGTGTCGAATACCGCCGCCAGGCCGCCGATGCTGGAGCTGGGTGCGAGCCCCGTACGCGCCTCCAGATGGCCCTTGCCCAATAACGCGGCGGTACTTTTCAAACGCTCCAGGTCACGCCAGTGCGGACGCAGCCACACCAGCAGGCACGCCAGCAAGGCGGCACCGACCAGCACGTTCATCGACCAGTACAGCAGGTTCATGTCCAACGGGTCTGGTGGTACGGTCAGCTTGACCGCGAACTGCTGGTTGATCGGCGAACTGATTTCCTCCATCCAGCCCCATTCGCCCAGGCGGATCACTGGCTTGCCTTGCTCCAGCAGCTGTTCTTCCTCAGGGGTGTAGCGGGCGTCCTGGCGCAGCAACAGTTGCACTTTCAAGGGTGCAAAATCGTGGCTCAACTGGTCGGTCACCTGGGACCAGCGCTCCACCGGTGCGCGCTGGTACTGCTTGACCATGAGTTTTTGCAGGCCGCGGGACTGTTCGATGTTGTAGTCCATGTAGCGGTGTTCGAACAGCTGGATCACCAGCTTGGGAATCAGGTAAATCGCCGCACTGTAGGTGACGATGGTGATCAGGTAGAGGCGCAGCAGTACGCGAAACATGGTTCAGCATTCCCACTCGGAACGGCTGAACAGATACCCCTTGCCCCACACCGTCTTGATCTTGCGCGCCTCGCCCGCATGGTCGTCGAACTTGCGTCGCAGCTTGGAGATAGCCACGTCCACCGAACGGTCGGTACCGTTGAACTCGATACCGCGCAGGCGTTGCAGGATCTGATCGCGGCTGAGCACTTCGCCGGCATGCCGGGCCAGCACCACCAGCAGGTTGTATTCACCACTGGACAGCTCGACCGCCTGTTCGCGCCAGGTCACGGTGCGTTCGGACAAATCAATGCAGAGGTTGCCCATGACGATCTGGTCGCTGGCCACCTGGGGTTCGGACAGGCTGCTGCGACGCAGCAATGTGCGCACCCGGGCCAGTAATACGCGCGGCTCGCAGGGTTTGGTCACGTAGTCGTCGGCGCCCATCTCAAGCCCCAGAACCTGATCGTGGCTGTCATCGCGGGCGGTCAGCATCAGGATCGGCAGCCCCGCCGAGTCGGCGCGCAGCAAACGGCACACCTGCAGGCCGTCGAGGCCCGGCAGCATCAGGTCGAGGATCACCAGGTCCGGCGGGCTAAGGCGTGCACGTTCGCGTACATGATCGCCGCGGCTGAGCACGCTGACGTGGTAGCCATTGCGTTCCAGGTAGCTGGCAATCAGCTCGGAGAGTGCGGCGTCGTCTTCCACCAGGAGGATGTTGGGCATGGTGTTTCCAAATAATGCTGTTTGTTGGTGTGTTGCAGGATTGTGCAAGGATATACGCCCCCGACGCCCTGCGCGCCGTACCTTACACTTCTTCACAGACCCGCTACACAGCTTCACAGCACCACGGCGCAGGTGCCCCTAGGATGCGCCAGTCAATATTGGGATAAGAGCATGTCGAAGAATCTGTTTGCGCCGTTTTGCCTGTTGGCCCTCACACTGGCGCTGAGCGCGTGTGGTCAGTCGGCAGACGAGGCGCCACAAATGCCCCTGGCCAAAGTGCGGATCGAAACCCTGCAGGCCAAGCCCCTCTCAATTACCAGCGAACTGAGCGGGCGCATCGCCGCACCGCGTATCGCCGAAGTACGCGCCCGGGTCGCCGGGGTGGTCATGCAGCGGGTGTTCAACGAAGGCCACGACGTCAAGCAAGGCGACGTGTTGTTCCGTATTGACCCGGCGCCGTTCAAGGCCGACCTGGACAGTGCCCAGGCCAACCTGAGCAAGGCCGAGGCCAATGCGTTCCAGGCGCGCCTGCAAGAACAGCGCTACAGCCAACTGGTCGAAGGCAACGCCATCAGCGGCCAGGAGTACGACAACGCCCGCGCCGCCCTGCGCCAGACCAACGCCGAAGTGGCCGCCAACAAGGCCGCCGTCGAGCGTGCCAGGCTGAACCTGGGCTATGCCACCGTGACCGCACCGATTTCCGGGCGCATTGGCCGCGCCCTGGTGACCGAAGGCGCGTTGGTCGGCCAGAACGAAGCCACGCCGCTGGCGATTATCCAGCAACTGGACCCGATCCACGCCGACCTCACTCAGTCCACCCGTGAGCTGAACGACCTGCGCCGCGCCTTTCGTGCCGGCAGCTTGAAGCAGGTCGGCCAGGACCAGGCCAAGGCCACCTTGATCCAGGACGACGGCAGCCTGTACCCGTTGCCAGGCAAATTGCTCTTCGCTGACATCAGCGTCGACCCGGGCACCGGGCAGATCATCCTGCGCAGCGAGTTCCCCAACCCGGACCTCGACCTGTTGCCCGGCAGCTTTGTGCGGGTGCGCGTGGAACAGGCCGTGGACAAACAAGGTATCAGCGTGCCGCAACGCGCAATCACCCGTGACAGCGCTGGTATCCCGATGGTGTTGCTGCTGGACGCCGAACAGACCGTCAGCCAGCAACCGGTGGAGTTGGGTGCGGTGATCGACAACCGCTGGATCGTCACCAGCGGCCTCAAGCCCGGCGACCGCATTATCGTCGAGGGCGTGCAACACGCACGCCCCGGTGAAAAAGTTGAAGTGGACGACAGCCCGCTCGTAAAGGAATAACCCGTCATGCCGCAGTTCTTTATTGACCGCCCGATCTTCGCCTGGGTGGTGGCCCTTTTTATCCTGCTGGCGGGCTTCCTGGCGATCCCGCAATTGCCGGTGGCGCAGTACCCCAACGTCGCGCCACCCAAGGTGGAAATCTACGCGGTGTACCCCGGTGCCTCGGCCCAGACCCTGGATGAGAGCGTGGTCAGCCTGATCGAGCAAGAGCTCAACGGCGCCGACCACCTGCTGTATTTCGAATCCCAGAGCAGCCTGGGCTCGGCGACCATTACCGCCACGTTCCAGCCGGGCACCGACCCGGAAATGGCCCAGGTGGATGTGCAGAACCGCCTCAAGGTCGTCGAGCCGCGCCTGCCCCAGGCCGTGACTCAGCAAGGCTTGCAGGTGGAAAAAGTCTCCGCCGGTTTCCTGCTGTTGGTCACATTGACGTCCAACGACGGCAAGCTTGACGACGTGGCGCTCAGTGATTACCTGGCGCGCAACGTGATGAACGAGCTCAAGCGCCTGGACGGGGTCGGCAAGGCCCAGTTGTATGGCGCCGAGCGAGCGATGCGTATTTGGATTGACCCGCAGAAGCTGATCGGTTTCAACCTCACGCCGGCCGACGTCAACGCCGCGATCAGCGCCCAGAACGCCCAGGTCTCAGCGGGCAGCATCGGTGACTTGCCGGGCACCCACACCCAGGAGATCACCGCGGCGGTGCTGGTCAAGGGGCAACTGTCCACTCCGGCGGAGTTTGCCGACATCGTGCTCAAGGCCAACCCCGACGGCTCCACCGTGCGCATCGGCGATGTGGCACGGGTGGAAGTCGGCAGCCAGGAATACCAGTTCTCCACCCGCCTGAACGGCAAGCCGTCCACCGCCGTCAGCGTGCAACTGTCGCCCGGCGCTAATGCATTGAGTACCGCAACGCTGGTGCGGGCGAAAATGGACGAGTTGTCGCGCTACTTCCCTGCCAATGTGGAATACAAGATTCCCTACGACACTTCGCCCTTTGTCAAAGTCTCGATCACCAAGGTGGTCTACACCTTGATGGAGGCGATGGCGCTGGTATTCGCGGTGATGTTCCTGTTCCTGCAGAACGTGCGCTACACCTTGATTCCCACGCTGGTGGTGCCGATCGCGCTGATGGGCACCTTCGCCACCATGTTGCTGCTGGGCTTCTCGATCAACGTGCTGACCATGTTCGGCATGGTATTGGCTATCGGCATCCTGGTAGACGATGCCATCGTGGTGGTGGAAAACGTCGAGCGCATCATGGCCACCGAAGGCCTGTCGCCCAAAGAGGCGACGAAGAAAGCCATGGGCCAGATCACCGGGGCCATCATCGGTATCACCCTGGTGCTGGTGGCGGTGTTCCTGCCGATGGCCTTCATGCCGGGTTCGGTGGGCGTGATCTACCAGCAGTTCTCACTGTCGATGGCCACCTCGATCCTGTTCTCCGCTTTCCTGGCCCTGACCTTGACCCCGGCACTGTGCACCACCTTGCTCAAGCCGATTGCCAAGGGCGAGCACCATGCCAAGGGTGGTTTCTTCGGCTGGTTCAACCAGCGCTTTGACCAACTCACCAACCGTTACGAAGGTTGGGTGGCCTATGCCCTCAAGCGCAGCGGCCGCTACCTGCTGATCTATCTGGTATTACTGGTGGGCATGGGCCTGTTGTTCAGCCGCCTGCCCTCCTCGTTCCTGCCGGTGGAAGACCAGGGCTACACCATCACTGATATCCAGTTGCCGCCGGGCGCCAGCAAGAACCGTACGGTGCAGGTGGCCGAACAGATCGAGGCACATAACGCAGGCGAGCCTGGGGTGGGTGATACCACCATGATCATGGGCTTCAGCTTCTCCGGTTCCGGGCAAAACGCCGCGCTGGCGTTTACCACGCTCAAGGACTGGTCAGAACGTGGCAGCGATGACTCCGCTTCCTCGATCGCCGATCGCGCGAACATAGCCTTCAGCGAGCTCAAGGACGCGATTGCCTATGCAATCCTGCCGCCACCGGTAGACGGCCTGGGCACTTCCAGTGGTTTCGAGTTCCGTTTGCAGGACCGCGGTGGCGTCGGCCACGCCGGGTTGATGGCCGCACGTACCGAATTGCTGGACGCTGCAGCGAAAAGCCCGATCCTGGCCAACGTGCGTGAAAGCGCCTTGGCTGAAGCACCACAAGTGCAGCTGGAAGTGGACCGCAAGCAGGCCAACGCCCTGGGTGTGTCGTTTGCCGACGTAGGCAACGTGCTGTCGTCGGCGATAGGTTCGGCGTATATCAACGACTTCCCCAACCAGGGCCGTATGCAGCGCGTGGTGGTGCAAGCCGAAGGCGACCAGCGCAGCCAGGTGGCCGACCTGATGAAAATCCACGTGCGCAACAACGCCGGGAAGATGGTGCCGCTCTCAGCCTTCGTCGAAGCCAAGTGGACCCAGGGCCCCACGCAGTTGACCCGTTACAACGGCTACCCGGCCATCGCCATCAGCGGCGAAGCGGCGCCGGGGCACAGCACTGGCGAGGCCATGAACGAAATCCAGCGTCTGGTCAGCCAACTGCCCGCCGGGCTGGGCCAGGAATGGACGGGCTTGTCGTTGCAGGAGCGCTTGTCCGGTTCCCAGGCCCCGCTGCTGTTGGGCCTGTCGCTGCTGATCGTGTTCCTGTGTCTGGCCGCGCTGTATGAAAGCTGGTCGATTCCCACCTCAGTGTTGCTGGTGGTGCCGCTGGGGGTACTGGGTGCGGTGTTGGCCGTGTCGCTACGCGGGATGCCCAACGACGTGTTCTTCAAGGTCGGCTTGATTACCATCATTGGCCTGTCGGCGAAGAACGCGATCCTGATCATCGAGTTCGCCAAGGACCTGTATGACCAGGGCGAGGATTTGATCGACGCCACCTTGAAAGCGGCACGGTTGCGACTGCGGCCGATCATCATGACGTCCCTGGCATTCATCCTCGGCGTGGTGCCATTGGCGATTGCTACGGGGGCCAGCTCGGCCAGCCAGCAGGCGATTGGCACCGGTGTGATTGGCGGAATGATCACGGCGACATTGGCGGTGGTGTTTGTGCCGGTATTCTTCGTGGTGGTGATGAAGCTGGTGCGCAAGCGCCATAAACCAGACTGATCAGTGGGAGCTGGCTTGCCTGCCATGACCGCGGCACAGGCGACATAAGTGTTGCCTGAACCAACGTTATCGCAGGCAAGCCAGCTCCCACAGGGTTATTGATTGCATTCATGATCAGGTACACCCGAATAAGCTATGGTGCTCACAAATAGTTATCTGTGAGCCACCATGCCCTTCCTCGCCCGCACCCACCCTCGCCTCTCATCCGCCGCCGTACTGGGCCTTGCAGTCGGCCTCCTGGTGCCGGCCGACACCCTTGCCAGCAAAATCCTGATCGGCTGGAACGCCGGGGTCTGGACCTACCTGATACTGATGCTCTGGTTGACCATTCGCGCCAAGGCCGAAGACGTCAAGCGCATCGCCGAAGTCGAAGACGAGAACGCCGGCCTGGTGCTCTTCATGGTGTGCATCGCCGCCATCGCCAGCCTGGCCACCATCACCTTCGAACTGGTGGGCAGCAAGGACCTGGCCACTTCCGAACGTCTGCTGCATTACGCTTTTACCGGGCTGACAGTGATCGGCTCCTGGCTGCTGATCGGGGTGATTTTCAGCGTGCACTACGCCAGGCTCTATTACACCTGGCAAGGCAAGGAGCCGGCGCTGCGCTTTGCCGAGGGCTTGCTCACCCCCAATTATTGGGACTTCCTGTATTTCTCCTTCACCATCGGCGTGGCCGTGCAGACATCGGACGTGGGTGTTGCCACCCGTAGCTTGCGTAAAGTGGTGCTGGGGCAATCGTTGATCGGGTTTCTGTTCAATACCGCGATCCTGGGGTTCTCAATCAATATTGCGGCAGGGTTGTTTGGCTAGGCCTGGCTAAGCGTATGGGTAAAGAAAACCGACGAATGGACCGGCAAACCTGTTAGTTCTGACAGTTGTGCAGCGCGTGCTTATGGCGCTGAATTGAATCGCTCACAACCAACCCATCCAAGGGCACGGGGCTGATCCATGTCAACACAACCAATGAACAGTAACTTGGTGCTCAATGGCAACTTCGCCCATCGTGAACGCTATTGGAACGTTACTGCCACCGCTCCAGGCCGAGTTGATTTTTCCCGCCAGCATTGCGTGATCACGGGGCGAGGCCGGGCGGAACAAGACATATCGGTTTCCGATACCGCCTCCTACTCCTTCAGCCTGTACACGTTGATTACCTATAACGGCGCCGGGTCAGCCCGACTGGTATGGCAGCCCTCGGGGGCGACTGAAACAATCACGCTAACAGGGAACCATGGCTGGACCCATCATGTGAGCACCTTTCGCCCACCTACCGGCACAACCGGCCTGACGCTACAACTGATGGGTAATGCTGGCGACGTCTGGTTCGATAGCCTCCAACTGGTGGAAGACGGCGGCGTGGTCATCCCTGTCGAGTTGATCCGTAACGGTGATTTCGCCGACAACAGCGATCATTGGATAGCCAACCGGCCAGTGGGCTCCTCCGTGACATTTTCCGACAACGAGTGCCAGGCAAACCAGGGGGGATCCATCGAACAAAAGATCGCGGTCACACCCGGCCAGACCTATGATTTTTCCATCGATGCCATGACGCCAACCGGAGGGCACGGTTTCGCGATGTTCCATATTGCACCCGGTAACACGCCACAGATAGAACTTCGGGGGGGTGGCGACTGGGATAATTACACGTCGTCGCTGACCATCCCTGCAGGCGTGACTGAGATCACCTTAGAAGTGATAGGCACCACCTTCCTCGTGGTTGACAACCTGTCCCTGAAATCAGCCCCCGTGCCAACGATTAATCAAAACCGCCCTCATCGCACACACACGTACCGCCCATCGCAGGAGAACCGTACCATGAGCAATGCCAATGCCCGAAAAGCTGCCCGCCACGAATCCGCAGAACGTTTTTTTCAAGGTTCGATCGGAAGCGAAAACTTCAAGGCGGACTTTCGCAAACATGAATTGAAAAACAACTTCTGGCTGGCGGAAGGCGCCATGAAGATACCGCCCACAGAAACGTCAAGACAGGTGGTCATTTTCAAGTACCCCACTACCACGGACTCCGGCCGTTATCAGTTGGAGAAAGACAGTGACGAACATCAGTTAGCCGTCATCCTGATGACCATTAATGAAACGCCCCTCCCGGCTTATCAAGCACATCGAGGCACCGTCGAATTCTTTCATAATTCCGACGACCATACGGTCACAGGCGCACTCGACGTCTATCTTATGGACGTCAACAACCAAGAACTGCGTGTGCAAATGCTGTTCAGCCTCGATAGAACCACGCGGCGCAGACCTACCCGTGTCAATACCGTTCGACCTCGATAAACCCCGGCATGAAAGTCAACGCCCCGAACCTCGGGGCGTTTTCAAGCATCGTTGAAATCCAGTGGCACTGCCTGATTACCAGCTATATCGCACGCCGAAATTTGCCCCCCATGGCTGATCCACGTGCTTGCCTTGGCCGTAGTCAAAATCTGCATGCAATTGCATATTTTGGGACAGTGTCAGGGCGACACCCACGCCTACCTCGACACGAGACCCCGACAGATTATTGTCAAATGTCTGGTTATTGACCGACACCTTGTTGCTCTTGGCAAATTCGTGGGCAACGCCACCACGCAAGTAAGGCTGAAGCATACTGCCGTCATCCAACATAAAGTCGCGGCCTACTGTCACCCCCAACTTGCCCTGCACGGAGTCGGTGTGGCTACCCTTGGCTTTGAGACCATTGTCCAGGCTATAGCTCTTGCCTTGTACTGTAACCACGGACGCTTGGGCGAAAGGCTCGATAAAGAAATCATTATCCAGCTTGATATGACGGCCCGCTTCCACAGACGCACCCAAGGCATTTGTACTGTATTTGCCCTTCGCTTGCCTGCCGTCGCTCAAACCGACAGTGGAATCATTGTTCAAGCGGTTGGCTTTGATGACGCCGTCAAAATAGTAACCACTCTCCTCATCCAACCAAGTGGCATACAGACCTGCGTAGTAACTCTGCACACTACCCGAAGTACCCCGACTGAGATCCAGATCAGAAGTACTATGGCCCGCCATTACCCCCAGCAGCCATTGGCCTTCTCCCAAGGGGGTATCCGCCCCCAAGGAGAACCCGCGCTGGCTTTGTTCATAGGCACCCGCATCACCACCACTGACCTCATATTTATTGCCATAGGCACGCAACCAACCACCGGCTGCGGCGCCGTTATGCCGAATCTCTCCCATGCGGCTACGCAAAGATGTCATCTCGCCATACCACACGGTTGGTGCAGTGTTGAACAAGGCCAATACCGACCGGGTGCCTGGGCTGACAGTGCGATTATTCGGGTCAAGGAACCAATCATTACCGTCTTGCCGGAGGCCATAGGACCAGGCCCCAACATCCACATTACCGCCTACCAGCGCAAACTGTGCGTCACCGCCACCCGTGTGAACGATATGCACATCACCTGGGTTTACCGGTTCTGTACCGCTGCTGGTAAGCAACAGGTCGTGATGGCCGGTTGCGTCACCCGTAATATTCAGGAAGTCCGTCAGGCCCTGAGCGAAATCAGTGCCCATGACAAAAGTGCCTTGGCCCGACAAGCTCTTGAGGTCAAGTTGATAGAACGCATCGCTATCCCCAAACTTGACCGTGCTATCGGCAAGGCGCAAATCACCCACCTGGCTATTGCCGGTCATGACCCACATGGATTGCTCGCCAAGACTCAACGACGAAACGTTTTCCAGGCGGCCAGTCAATGAGGCGAGATCAGTGAGCTGAAGGTGAGCCTGGCTACCACTGCTGACAACGACATCGCCCTTGAGCTGGCTATTGGCGATATTCATATTCGCCGTCGAGCCGCCTTTGACTTCCAGCAAGTTGCCATTACCACCGGTGAGCGTCGAACCGTTGCGTACCTCGATATTCGCCACCGCACCCTGGCCCCGAGCACCGTCTACGAGCAACGCAGCACCTGTGGTACCGGTGACATGAGAATCGTCCAGGATAAGGGTATTAGGCCCGGGCGCATGCCGGTCAAACGACATTTCAATACCGTTACGTCCGCCTGAAATATTGCTCCCAGACGCCCGTGCCGCCGAGCTCTCCAACCTCAACCCAAAGCTGTCGGCGCCCGTGCCGATTGACTGACTGCGCACCAACTCCAACGCACTGCCACCAGTAACAACTGCACCACCGGTTGCTCCCACCAGGACACTGCCATTGACCGTCGCGGTGGATATATCGGTTGAGTTTGTAAATTTGCTCACCAGTAAACCATGGTAATCGGCACTGGAAATCATACTGTCGTTGATCTGCGCAGTGCTGCTGAGCAGCGTTACGCCAGTTTCGTAAGCCCCGGAAGCAGTGACACGACTGTTATCGACAGCCACATTAGAGCCGTTCTGAGCGACAACCGTCCCCAGGATCGTACTGTCCGCGCTGACATTCAGGTTCGAGGCATTAGCATAAATGGCCTGCGTCCAGCCCCGTATGACGTTAAGCGTGGCATTTTGCAATTCAAAGGTATCGATATAATCATCGTGCCGGATGGTTTCGGTGCCATTTTCGATCAACCGAGCATGAGCATTTGGCGCCAGAAGCAACAAGGTCACAACAGATGGCACCTGCATCATTGCAACCAAGGGTTTTAATTTAAAGTACGAATTGATCTTCACAAGACACCACTCATTTAACAGGCATTCCAGAACGGAACTGTTCGGCCTATTTCCAGAGGGGTGGAGCCAGGCCATTCAAGGCCGCAAAGTTACAGATCAGGCTTACCCTAATATGTAGGATTAATCCGAACATAAGGGTAGAGATGGGGAGATTAGCTGTGTGAAAGTGCAAAGCGCGTGCAGTGCAACCGAAGGGTGCCGAAGCACCCCGCAGTCCGCAGTCTATTGTTCTACCAGGCCGTCTTCCAATGCAGTGGGTGGTTGCTCCTCGCAAAAAAACCCGTTCAAGTCGGTGAACCGTGTACGGGTCCAGGCTCTTACCGAAGGCTGCTCTCCTTCTCCCGGGATCGGCACAAAATAGTGAAAGTCCACCGAATTGCGCGCCGCTGGCCGAAGGGCCGTATAGGGGATCTTTATGTCGAAACCGTTGGAAACCATATCGGGCGTCAGCGGCAACGAGCTTAGGGCCAGTGTATTGCCCAACTGAGTGTCTCCGGTAATGTCACTGAATACGCGGAATTCGCATCGAACGACCATGTGCTCTTGGAAATACACTGTATTACCAGGAACCCTGACCGTCGCCTCGCGAGTCGCTCGATTGAGGTCGGTACACGCCAAAAATGCGGTCGCCTTGACGAACCTTGGCTCTTCCAATACGACTTTGTTGGCCGCCACAACTACATTCTGCGCAAGTGAGCGCTGGGTATTGTCATTAGTCGGCCATCCCAGCGTATAGAACACTGGGAGCGTTCTATTGCCGACTGCACGAATGATTGACCAAGGCACCGTTCGCGTAAGAGTGTCACCGCCCCCTTCGTTCGTCAGTGTCAACTCATCAAACTTGTGGGCCAGATCCCCCCAATACCATTTGATTATCGTACCCGGCGCGGGAAGAGGGGTGCTCCAAAGCACGGTCTCGATAGTCGCGTCCCTATTGAAGTCAGCGTCTGTGAGCTCATTTTCCTTAGTCGGGTCAACGCCGAAGACCCGCACGCGCGCGAGCAAACTGTTTTCCGGATCTTCACCCGGAGCAGGGCCAGGCGCAGAAAAATCGACATCAATAGTGTGAGTAGGCGCATCGGTTGATGTCCCATTGCGATCAACAAAATAGTCGATGGTCATGGGAATCTCGCCAGCACCTCCACCATAATGGGCCAAAAGAGTATCACTGCCGACAGGCAGCATTAACGGAAAAGGCAGATAAAGCTTAACGTCAAAACGTTCCGGAGCCTGCGTGCCGATGGTCAATTCGATCACGTCAATGTCGGTTAAATTATTTTCATATTCTGGAATAGCAATGAAAACCCCGTTCGGCTCATAAAGGTCTTGTAAATCAAGCAGCCCGTCACCAGGAAGAAGCGCCAACGGCACATAGGCTTCCTGCGGATCAGGGGCTGGTGTCAGGTTCAACTCAATTCGCGCAGGTACCGAGTCTTTGCTGACATTCCCTGCAAGATCCCACAGGCGGTAGAACAAGTAGTTCTGCCCTCCTTTATTACCAGTAATCAGGTTCCACGGCAGCGTAAAACTCAACGAGTCGTCCACAGGAAAGGTGTCAATAGGCTCAGACAGCTGTGAAGAAAATTCCGATGAAAAAAAGACTTCGATATCATCACCGGCGCGCCGAGAGATGGGATAGTCGCGAAATGTACATTCCATCCCGGCTGGGTGATCCTCCACATCCTGCTCAGTAATTTCACCTTTCGACTCCAAATAAGCAGGGAACAAGGGCGCTGCCGGGTGCCTGGGGTCTTCTGGCGGGGTAAGGTCGACCTCCAGGGGAGCACCTCTTAACAATCCCGTCTGCGAGTTACCTTCATGAATGACATAGCCGACCTCATGCTCCCCTTCCACCAAACGGGCCGCCGGAATATCACGGGTGAACGGTTGATCAATAGGCTCGTGGACAGGAGAAGCTGTATTGAAGTCTACCATGTGCATCGGCGCACCCCAGTTCGTTGCGCCTTTACCGCGCACATGCACTGCGAGTCTGGTGATTGCCGGGTCAATGCCTTCGTCATCTGCAAACTGCCCAATATCGAAGGTTACAGTAAGCGGTTTCTTCGACGCCTCCTTGGTAATCAACCCATCATTATTCAACGCATCAAACGTGGGCAGGGGCATCGCCAGCACACCCGCCCTGCGCTGGCACAGCAGTTCTTTATTGGCCTTGCGCGATGCAATGGCGGCCTTTTGTTTCTTACTCAACGTTGCCATCTGTATTCTCCTTTTGCACTGAGTAACACCAAGACAATCGAACAAACACATGCCTTCGAAAAAAGACACGTTTCAAATAGAACAGCTGTTGCGCTGCCACTGCCAAACGCTGCAACTTACATCGACGACCAACTACTCAAGTCGGCTTATACCTCTAGTCTTCAGGGCCATCACCATTCGGCCCGCAATAGATATTGCCCACTCTTTTACGATCAATTTTTGCATAGCGTAATCTTGAAGAACCTATCACTCTGTTTTTGCGCCACAACGTATAGATAACCGACACCGAACTTCCCGGGCTCTGGGGATCTGGTGACTTGATGGGTTTAATCTTCTCGTCATAGTTGCGTTGTTCGAAGGTATAACCTTTTTTCGCCTCTTCTTCAGTCAGCCGATGCGTCAGGGTATCCGCAGTTGATGTAATCGCCTGTCCCCCTCCCGCAAACTCTTCATAGCCCTGCCACTCCACGACAAGATCGTCATCTTTGCGAAAGACCGTTTCCGGAAGAATCTGGACAGGTATGTGATCCCACATAGCCGGGTTAGCGTCACAGCCTATAAACATATTGCTATTGGCACTTGGAAACTCAACACGCCTTAATACCTGTGGAGGTACAACATCGACCATGACTTCAGTAAAATTGGAAAGCTGCTCATTAACGCCGTTGAATGTCGAGTAGTACACTCGTAGTTTTTCATCATTCCCTGCATCGACAATCACCTGCCAGGGAATATCACTGAACGTCACGCGTACGCCTTCAGCATCGCCACTACCGGTATCCACAATATAACTTGCCACCGGCTTATCCATACTGGGGAAGCCCCCCCAGAACAACTCCAACACCTCACCATCACGAGGCTGGTGATAAAGCAGGACGCTGGCATATACGCGCTGATCCTTATCACGTATATCAATATGGTTGTCCGTCTTCGAGCCCTCGCCAAACACAGTCACTGTTGGCAAGTCGAGGTTAAGCAACGCGGGGGCGTTGATATGGTCTTGCCCTGCCACCCTGAAGTCCCAACGGATTAACGTAGGGGGGCTGGGCAACGTCGGCGTATTGCTGCCGTACCGTGTAATGGTGTAGGTGGCCGAACCTTCTGCAAACCCCATGCCCATCGCTATCAACTTCGACCACGGGATACCGGCGCCGAACGGCATCTCGGTAACCTCCTGCGCATCAAGCAGGGTACTGCCCCACCGAATGGTGACAAGATCGCGAGCATTCCAGTTGTCATACTGAACGTTGGCCACCACACCAATCCGTGCATCGTGCCGATTGATCAAGCCACTTGCCATGGCAGGGATGACAAGAGGTTTGAGGTCTGAGGGCGCTTCCTTTAATCGGACTTCAACGGGCGACTGGTCGGACCTGGGGCCTCGATTACCGGAGCGATCTTGAAGGCGCAGGTGAACGTATTGAGTTCCGTTGCGGTACAGGCGAAACAAATCCACAAGAATGGGAATAACAAGTGGGCTATTTTCGTCGGGAAACTCTACATAGCCACTCGGTGCACTATCAGGTGGAGGACTTTGGTCCGAAATATAATAATAAACCCTGTCATAAGCCCGCCGGCCGAGGTAAGCAGACAATACCAAATCGACTGTGCGATGCCGGGCCGCGTAGTCCTCATCTATCGTACCCACCGGGAAGGCCGGCGTTGGCGGCGTAACGTTATTGTTTGGCGGCGTCCGGTCAATTACCAGGGTACGGAAGTCCGAGGTTGTGGGTATACCGGTTTCGTCGGTGATCCGATAAGCCAGCCGGACGGTACCGTCATTTTCCAGATAGTCGCGCGGCACGGTGACGGAAAAAGGGAAAGGCTTGGTAATGGGGCCATCCCACCGCTCCTTGAAAGGAGGGACACCTTCGCCTCCGCTGCGTGACCAAACGATTTCGACAATATTGAATTCACCGGCCTGCGCAGCGTCATCCCACAGTTGCGGAATGCGCACAACAAGATCGGTATCAAGATATTGATGAGGTATATAACCCTCAGGAATCGGCGGATTAGCATCATCCAGGATGGGCACCTCTATATCGACCAATCGGAAAATGCCGTTGCGTGAAAGTCTACTTCCAGTGGTTTTTTGAGCGCTCATCAGACTCTCCCGTCAGACCGCTTGTACCTACACCCCAAAGGCGTGCCTGCGACCAATTAAACGCGCAATCTGCGGTATCGAATACTGTCAGAACTAACAGGTAGGCACTGCCATTCGTCGCTTGGTAGCTGATTCCACCCACATCGGATGCTTGACGAAACGGTTGACTTGAGGTTTCCTGAAACCGGTTTCAGCCTGGGTATTCCCGACTGAGGCCCAGAAAACTCCAATAAGAAAGGCCCGCGACCGTGACTCCTTTTTCCGCCGCCCAGCGCACCCGTGTCACCATGCTCGACGTCGCTCAACGCGCCGGCGTGTCCAAAGCCAGCGTGTCGCGTTTTATCGGCGATGACCGCGCCCTGCTCTCCGACGCGATCGCGCTGCGCATCGAGCAAGCCATCGAACAGCTTGGCTACCGCCCCAATCAGATGGCCCGTGGTTTGAAACGTGGCCGCACGCGCCTGATCGGCATGCTGGTGGCCGATATCCGCAACCCCTATTCCATCGCCGTGATGCACGGCGTCGAAACCGCCTGCCGTCAGCATGGCTACAGCCTGGTGGTGTGCAACACCGACCGTGATGACGAGCAGGAGCGCCAACACCTGGCGGCGCTGCGCTCGTACAACATCGAAGGCTTGATCGTGAACACCCTGGGCCATCACCTCGACCAACTGCTGGAGCTGCAACAGGAAATGCCCCTGGTGCTGGTGGACCGCAAGGTCGCGCCGCTGCACAGCGACCTGGTGGGCCTGGATAACCCGGCGGCGGTGCGCATGGCGGTGGGACACCTGGAGCTGCAGGGTTACCGCGACGTGCTGCTCGTAAGCGAGACCACCGACGGCACCAGTTCACGTTTGGAGCGCCTGGAGAGTTTCAATCACGAAATTGCCAAGCGCCCGGCGTTGACAGGCGCCGTGGTTGAACTGGATGGCAACCTGGAAAAGCGTCTGCAAGCCTTTCTCGCCAAACCCGGCCCCAAGGCACTGTTTTGCGCCAACGGCGTGGCCGCACTGGCCTGCACCCGGGTGCTCAAGGCGCTGGGCTGCGACCTGTTCGGCGAGGTGGGCTTGATCGCCCTGGATGACCTGGACTGGTACCCGCTGGTGGGCAACGGCATCACCGCCCTCGCCCAACCGACGCAAGCGATTGGCGCCAGCGCCTTCGACTGTTTGCTCAAGCGCCTGCGCGGCGATACCGCCCCCACCCGCACCCTGGATTTTTTACCCGAGCTGATTATCCGCGGCTCGACGCCCCCTTATGACCCTGGCTTTACTGTGGCGAGGGAGCTTGCTCCCGCTGCGGTGCGAAGCGCCGCCAAGAGCCGGTGACTGCTGCGCAGTCAAACGGGAGCAAGCTCCCTCGCCACAAACAGTCAGTGTGTTCTTGTCGATAAAAATGAAACCGGTTTCAGAGGTAAACAACAATGCATAAATACCCCGTCTCCATCAGCCTTTCCAGCTACGGCGCCGACCTGGTTCGCCAGCAGGGCCAATTGAGTTTTGTCGCGCTGCTCTGCGCTGCCGGTGCCCAGCGCATTGAATGGCGTGAGGAGCTGCTGACCGACGAACACCCCGCCACCCTGGCCCAGGCCGCTGCCGCGCAAGGCCTGGACAGCGTGTTTTCCTCGCCCCTGGAACTCTGGGTCGCCGGCCGTGCCCAGCCCAATGCCGAGCTGGCCGCTACCCTGGACCGCGCCCAGGCCTTTGGCTCGGGTTGGCTGAAGGTGTCCCTCGGTTACTTCACCGACACAAACGACTTGGAAAGCCTGCACGCCTTGCTCAATCGCCACCCGGTCAAGCTGCTGGTGGAAAACGACCAGACCCTGCACGGTGGGCGCATTGAACCGATGCAACGGTTTTTTACCGAAGTCGAACGCCTGGGCCTGCCGGTGAAAATGACCTTCGATATCGGTAACTGGCAGTGGCAAGACCAGTCCGCGCTCACTGCTGCGCGGTTGCTGGGCCGGCATGTGGATTACCTGCACTGCAAGGCCGTGGCCCGTCGCGCCGATGGCAAGCTCGTCGCCTTGCCGCCGGGCGCCACCGACCTGCATCTGTGGGAACAACTGCTTAAACACATGACTCAAGGTATTACCCGGGCAGTGGAATTTCCGTTGCAGGGCGATGACCTGACCGAAGTCACCGCGCAACAGGTCGCGACCCTGGCCCGCCTTGGCCAACCCCATGTGGAGAACGCCCATGTCTGAGCTCGATATCCTGTCGTTTGGCGAAACCATGGCGATGTTTGTCGCCGAACAGACCGGCGACCTGGCGCAGGTCGGGCAGTTTCACAAACGCATTGCCGGCGCCGACAGCAACGTCGCCATCGGCCTGTCGCGCCTGGGGTTCAACGTGGCCTGGCTGAGCCGCGTGGGTAACGACTCCCTCGGGCGTTTTGTGGTCGATACCCTTAGCAAAGAGGGGCTCGATTGCCGCCATGTGGCCGTCGACCCACTGCACCCCACCGGCTTTCAACTCAAATCCCGGGAAGAGGCCGGCGCCGACCCTCAAGTTGAGTACTTTCGCAGAGGCTCGGCGGCCAGCCACCTGTCCATCGATGCCATCCACCCGACGCTGCTGCAAGCCCGCCATCTGCACGCCACCGGCATTCCGCCAGCGCTGTCCGATGCCACTCGCGCACTGTCGTTCGAGCTGATGACCCAAATGCGCAAGGCCGGACGCAGTGTGTCGTTCGACCCGAACCTGCGCCCGTCCCTGTGGGCCAGCCAGGCGCAGATGATCCGCGAAATCAATGCGCTGGCTGCTTTGGCCGACTGGGTCCTGCCGGGCCTGGGCGAAGGTCGCCTGCTGACCGGTTTTGACGACCCGGAAGACATCGCCGCGTTCTATCTCGACCAGGGCGCCGAAGCCGTGGCGATCAAGCTCGGCGCCGAGGGCGCCTATTACCGCACCCATATGGACCAGGGTTTTGTCGCCGCCGTACCGGTGGCCAAGGTCGTGGATACCGTGGGCGCCGGCGATGGCTTTGCCGTGGGCATGATCAGCGCCCTGCTGGAAAACTTGAGCTTCCCCGAGGCCGTACAGCGCGGTAACTGGATCGGCAGCCGCGCCGTGCAGAGCCGTGGCGATATGGAAGGTTTGCCGACCCGCGCTGAATTACCCACCCGATCCGTTGCGTGACCCATTACCTGTTGCCACAACTACAACAAGCTCAGGAGCAACCCCATGGAAACCGTGAAACTCGCCACCCGTCGCTGGTGGTACATCATGCCTATCGTGTTTATCACCTACAGCCTGGCCTACCTCGACCGCGCCAACTACGGCTTCGCCGCCGCGTCCGGCATGGCCGCAGACCTGATGATCACGCCAGGCATGTCTTCGCTGCTCGGTGCGCTGTTTTTCCTTGGCTACTTTTTCTTCCAGGTGCCGGGGGCGATCTACGCGCAAAAGCGCAGCGTCAAGAAACTGATCTTCGTCAGCCTGATCCTCTGGGGCGGCTTGGCGACGCTGACTGGCGTGGTGTCCAACGCCTACATGCTGATCGTCATCCGCTTCATGCTCGGGGTGGTCGAGGCCGCCGTGATGCCGGCCATGCTGGTGTACCTGTGCCACTGGTTCACCCGTGCCGAACGCTCACGGGCCAACACTTTCCTGATCCTCGGCAACCCGGTCACCATGCTGTGGATGTCGGTGGTGTCGGGCTACCTGGTGCAGCATTTCAGCTGGCGCTGGATGTTCATCATCGAGGGCCTGCCGGCGGTGTTGTGGGCGTTTATCTGGTGGAAGCTGGCCGATGAGCGTCCCAAGGATGCCAAGTGGCTGAGCGACGCCGAAAAGCACAGCCTGGAAACCGCCCTCGCCGCCGAGCAGGTGGGGATCAAGGCCGTGAAAAACTACGCCGAGGCGTTCCGTTCGCCCAAGGTGATCATTCTCGCGTTGCAGTTTTTCTGCTGGAGCATTGGCGTGTACGGCTTCGTGCTGTGGTTGCCATCAATCCTCAAGGCCGGTTTGCAGATGGACATGGTCGAAGCCGGCTGGCTCTCGGCCCTGCCCTATCTGGCGGCGGTGATTGGCATGCTCGTGGTGTCCTGGGGTTCGGACAAGCTGCAGAAACGTAAGCGTTTTGTCTGGCCGCCGCTATTGATTGCGTCGATTGCCTTCTACGCGTCCTACGTGCTGGGCGCCGAACACTTCTGGTGGTCCTACACACTGCTGGTGATCGCCGGGGCCTGCATGTATGCACCCTACGGCCCGTTTTTCGCCATCGTCCCGGAAATCCTCCCGGCCAACGTCGCCGGTGGTGCCATGGCGCTGATCAACAGCATGGGCGCCCTGGGCTCGTTCGGTGGCTCGTACCTGGTGGGCTACCTCAACAGCAGCACCGGCTCGCCCGGCGCTTCGTACCTGCTGATGAGCGGCGCGCTGCTGCTTTCCGTGGTGCTGACGATTTTCCTCAAGCCCGGCGCCAGTGACCGCTCGCCGACGCCAACCCTGGAGTTGAAGGTAAAAACCTCATGAAAAAATCTGTCGTGCTGTACAAAAAACTGTCCGCGCCGCTCATGGCTCGCCTGCACGAGCAGGTCGACGTCACGCTGATTGATGCTCTGGATGAAACCGGCCTGGCCAAGCTGCGCGATGCTCTCCCCACCGCCCAAGGCCTGCTGGGTGCAAGCCTGCGCCTGGATGCCCAGTTGCTCGACCTGGCACCCAAGCTGGAAGCAGTGGCCAGCGTCTCGGTGGGCGTCGACAACTACGATATCGATTACCTGACCCAACGCGGCATCCTGCTCAGCAACACCCCGGACGTGCTCACCGAAACCACCGCCGACACCGGCTTTGCACTGATCCTGGCTACCGCCCGGCGCGTGGTCGAGCTGGCCGACATGGTGCGCGCCGGCCAATGGAACAAAAACATCGGCCCGGCGCATTTTGGCAGCGATGTACATGGCAAGACCCTCGGCATCATCGGCATGGGCCGTATCGGCGAAGCCCTGGCCCAACGCGGGCATTGTGGCTTCGGCATGCCAGTGATCTACCACAGCCACTCGCCCAAGCCGGCGGTTGAAGCGCGCTTTGGCGCGCAGTACCGCAGCTTGCAGGACTTGCTCAAAGAGGCTGATTTTGTCTGCCTGACCCTGCCGTTGACCGCTGAGACCGAGAAGTTGATTGGCGCCGAGGAATTCGCGCTGATGGGGCCGGAGACGATTTTTATCAATATCTCCCGAGGCAAGGTGGTGGACGAGGCGGCACTGGTGCAGGCGTTGCAGCAACGCACTATCCGCGCGGCGGGGTTGGATGTGTTTGAAAAGGAGCCGCTGGATCACGCGTCGCCGTTGTTGCGGTTGAACAATGTGGTAGCCACGCCGCATATCGGCTCGGCCACCCATGAGACGCGGGAGGCGATGGCCAAGTGTGCGGTGGAGAATCTCCTGGCGGCATTGGCTGGCGAAAAGCCGGTAAACCTGGTGAATCCAGGGGCATGGCGGCACTGACACAACACAAGAGCAAAGGTGGAAGCTGGCTTGCCTGCGATAGCCATAGGTATCTACACAACTCTGAAGCGATCGACGGTAACCACGATGCTAAGCGAGCCGCTCTTGATCTGGCTTTTGATCTGAAGCGCCCCGTCAAACCACGCTGGCCGAACGCAGGCGAGGTGCCGAGTGGTGGGGCGAAGGCCTTTTGGTTACTTTTGGGCCTTTCCAAAAGTGACCCGCTGTAAGAGCGGAACCATCGGTGGCCGTTACCGCAGGAACGGATATGTACGCGGTCAGATCCAACATCCTGGTCGGCTGTAAGGCTGCCATCGCAGGCAAGCCAGCTCCCACATTTGGATTGCGGCGCGTCAGTTAGATCAGCGTCGGCTGTCAGTCCGTCACGGGAGCAAGCGCCCTCGCCACAGGTCCAGCACCGGCCCAAGTTGTGTAGATCCCTATGCTGCGATAGCGGTAAGCCAATCCATGATGTGCCGACTGTAAGATTGCTATCGCAGGCAAGCCAGCTCCCACAGGGTGTTGTGGCAGCAGTTAGACGACGAACCTGGCCACCATCCCATTCAAATCCACCGCCAGCCTCGACAGTTCATGGCTGGCCGCGCTGGTCTGGTTGGCGCCCGCCGCCGACTGGGTGGCCAGGTCGCGGATGTTGACCAGGTTGCGGTCCACCTCGCGGGAGACCTGGGCCTGTTCTTCCGAAGCGCTGGCAATCACCAGGTTGCGTTCGTTGATCAGGCTGATAGACGCAGTGATCTGCTCCAGTGAGGCGCCGGCTGCACGTGCCATTTCCAGGGTGGTCTGGCTGCGCTGGTTGCTCTGTTGCATGGACTGCACCGCCTCCCCGGTACCGTTCTGGATGCCGGCGACCATTTTCTCGATTTCCTGGGTCGACTGCGCGGTGCGATGGGCCAGGGCGCGCACTTCATCGGCGACCACCGCAAATCCACGTCCGGCCTCGCCGGCACGGGCGGCTTCAATCGCTGCGTTGAGCGCCAGCAGGTTGGTTTGCTCGGCAATCGCGCGGATCACATCCAGCACCTTGCCGATATCCCGGCCCTGAGCGGCCAGGCCCTCGATCATCGCGGAGGTGTTCTGCACGTCCTGAGTCATGGTCTGGATCGCGCCGACGGTTTCCATCACCCGATCACGGCCTTCCCGCGCCGCCTGGTTGGACTGCCCGGACGCCTCGGAGGTGGAAACCGCGTTACGCGCCACCTCCTCCACTGCCGCCGTCATCTCATTGACGGCCGTGGCGGCCTGGTCGATTTCATTGTTCTGCTGTTGCAGGCCACGGGAGGCCTCCTCGGTGACCGCGCTCAATTCTTCTGCGGCCGAAGCCAGTTGCGTGGCCGAGCCGGCGATGTGCTGGATGGTCTGGCGCAGGCTGGCTTGCATGGTCGACAGCGCACTGAGCAACCGTGCCGGTTCGTCCTTGCCATCGTCCTCGATGGTTTTGCTCAGGTTGCCGGCGGCAATGGTTTCAGCCACTTCCACAGCCTTGCGCAACGGGGTCACGATACTGCGGGTCAGCAACCAGGCCAGCAGCACGGTGAGCAATGCCGCCACCACGGAGACCGCCACCACACCGGTGATCGCTCCTTCGTAGCTTTGCCCGGCATCCTCGTCGGCCTGCTTGGCGTCGGCCGCATTGATGGCGATCAGCTTGTTCAGTTGCTCGCCCATCTGGTCAGTGCCGTCCTTGATACGGCTGTTGATCAGGGC
>NZ_BCBO01000124.1:0-23467 GCF_001320835.1 Pseudomonas sp. NBRC 111138
GTGTCCGCCTTGTCGCCGTACACTTGTTCGCCTTGTGTTCGCCCCGTGCACCACAGTGCTAAAGTCCATCCCTCGATTTTGCTTTTCCCAAGGAAGCCGTTATGCCGGACGCGACGTCCCTCAGTCCTGGATTCATGGTGGTTCATGGCAACCGCCTGGACGAGCTGCGAAGCCTGGTGGTCAGTTGGATGCGCCGTTACCCACTGGCGCCTTTGGAAAACGAAATCGCCCTGGTACAAAGCAACGGCATCGCCCAATGGCTCAAGCTGGCCTTGGCCGAAGACCCGCAAGCCGATGATATGGGCGGCTGTGGCATTGCCGCAGCCATCGACGTGCAACTGCCTGGCAGCTTTATGTGGCAGCTTTATCGTATGGTTTTGGGCCGTGACGAAATCCCGCCCAAGTCCCTGCTTGATAAAGCCCCGCTGACCTGGCGCCTCATGCGGCTGTTACCCGAGCTGATCGACCAACCGCACTTCGAGCCTCTGCAACGCTTCCTGACGCAAGACACCGACCTGCGCAAACGCTACCAACTCGCCGAGCGCCTGGCTGACCTCTTCGACCAATACCAGGTCTACCGTGCCGACTGGCTGGAAGATTGGGCCGCAGGCCGGCACCAACTGCGCAATGGTCGAGGCGAGTCCAAACCGCTCAACCCAGCCAACTGCTGGCAAGCCGAGCTGTGGCGCGCGCTCCTGCTGGATGTAGGTGAAGCAGGCATGGCCGAAAGCCGGGCCGGCGTACATCAGCGCTTCATCGAGCGCATCAACAGCCTTGAACAAGCACCGCCCGGCTTGCCTCCCCGGGTGATCGTCTTCGGCATCTCATCGCTGCCGGCCCAGGCGCTGGAAGCCTTGGCGGGTCTGGCCCGTTTCAGCCAGGTCCTGCTCTGCGTGCATAACCCCTGCCGCCATCATTGGTCGGACATCGTCGCCGACAAGGACTTGCTGCGTAACGAATACAAACGCCAGGCGCGCAAAACGGGCATGCCCGTCACTATCGACCCTCAAACTTTGCACCAGCACGCCCATCCGCTGCTCGCTGCCTGGGGCAAGCAGGGCCGTGATTACATCAGTCTGCTGGACAGCTACGATGACCCCAACAGCTACCGCGCCGCATTTCGCGACGGCCGTATTGACCTGTTCAGCGACAGCGAACCCACCACGCTCCTCAACCAACTCCAGGACGATATCCTCGAACTGCGCCCGTTGAATGAAACCCGTGAGCTCTGGCCCGCTGTCGACTTGCAACGCGATACGTCGATCCGTTTCCATATCGCCCACAGCGCCCAACGCGAAGTGGAAATCCTCCACGACCAATTACTTCATCGCTTCAGCGCTGACCCCTCCCTGCGCCCTCGGGACATCATCGTCATGGTCCCCGACGTCGACAGCTATGCACCGCATATTCGCGCGGTCTTCGGCCAGCTCGAACGGCATGACCCACGCTTCATCCCCTTCACCCTTACAGACCAAGGCCAACGTGGTCGCGACCCGCTGTTGATCGCCGTCGAGCACTTGCTCAAACTTCCCGACAGCCGCTTCCCTGTCAGCGAAATCCTCGACCTGCTCGACGTCCCGGCCCTGCGCGAACGCTTCGCCATCAAAGAGCGTGATCTGCCCACCTTGCATCGTTGGATCGAAGGCGCCGGCATCCGCTGGGGCTTGAATGCCGAGCAACGCGCCGGTTTGGGCCTGCCCGCGGAACTGGAGCAAAACAGTTGGCGATTCGGCCTGCGCCGTATGCTGCTGGGCTATGCCGTCGGTACCGGCACGGCCTGCGACGGTATTGAACCTTATGACGAAATCGGTGGCCTCGATGCGGCCTTGATCGGCCCACTGGTCGCCTTGCTTGACGCCTTGAACGATGCCCATCAAGCGTTATCGGAACCCGCGTCGCCACAAACCTGGGGCGAGCGTCTACAACGGTTGATGCAGCTGTTTTTCCTGCCCAGCAGCGAGCACGATGACTACCTGCTGGGCCAGCTCGAACAATTAAGAGAAACCTGGCTGGAAACCTGCGAGTCCGTTGGTCTGCAAGACGAGTTACCCCTTACGGTTGTGCGTGAGGCATGGTTGGCCGGATTGGATCAGGGGCGCCTGTCCCAGCGCTTCCTGGCGGGGGCGGTCAATTTCTGTACGCTCATGCCCATGCGTGCGATCCCGTTCAAGTTGGTTTGCCTGCTGGGCATGAACGACGGCGATTACCCGCGGGCCCAGCCACCCCTGGATTTTGACCTGATGGGCAGCGATTACCGCCCCGGCGACCGTTCTCGCCGCGAAGACGACCGCTACTTACTGCTCGAAGCGCTGCTGTCAGCCCGTGACCAGCTGTACATCAGCTGGGTAGGCCGCAGCATCCGTGACAACAGCGATCGCCCGGCCTCGGTGCTGATCGGCCAACTAAGCGACCACCTCGCCAGCGGCTGGCAGCACGCCAGCAACGATCTGCCGCTGATCGACGCAATGACCCAGGAGCACCCGCTGCAACCCTTCAGCGCTCGCTATTTCCACGAGGGCGATTCGTTGTTCAGCTATGCGCGCGAATGGCAATTGCTGCATCAGGCACCGGCGGTCATCACCCAAGAGCAAGGCTTGACGCCTCACCAACAGGAAGAACCCCTGAGCCTTGGCCAGTTACAGGACTTCCTGCGCAATCCGGTCAAACACTTCTTCAGCCAGCGCCTGAAAGTATTCTTCGAAGCCGCTGAAGTGCCCCTGGCTGATGAAGAACCCTTCGTGCTGGACGCATTGCAACGCTACAGCTTGAGCGACAGCCTGCTGAACGCGGCACTCACCCAACCCGACCAACTCGATCAGGCTCTCACCGCCCAGGCCCTGCGGCTGCAAGGCAGCGGCCTGCTGCCGATGGTGGGTTTCGGTGAATGCCTGCGTAACGAACTGATCGAGCCGCTGCCGGACCTGGTGCAACGCTATCAACAGCTTCTGGCGTTGTGGCCCACCCCGCATACTGGCGCTGAACCGGTCAGCTTTGCGTACCAAGGCATCCAGCTGGAAGGTTGGATCAGCGGTCTGCACCGACGCAGTGATGGCGAACTTTTAAGCGTCACCACCATCCCCAACAGTATTGGTTCGATCAAGACACGTAAGTGGCACCGCCTCATCCGCCCCTGGGTCAATCACGTGGTGGCCTGCGCCTTTGGCCTGCCCTTGAGCACCGGCCTGGTAGCCAGTGACGACACCTTGTTGTTGGCCCCACTGGACAAGGCCGGCGCCGAGGACATTCTCGGTAACCTGCTGTTGGCCTGGCACACGGGAATGAGCGCGCCGCTTCCGGTCGCAGTGAAAACCGCGTTCGCCTGGCTCGGCCAGACTGACCCCGCCAAGGCCCAAGCGGCTGCGAGCAAAACCTATGAAGGCGATGGCATCACCACTGACGGCGAACGCCGCGAAACGCCTGCCCTTACGCGGCAATTTCCCGACTACGCGGCCCTGGTCGCCAGTGAAGAATTCGAAGGCTGGTGCGAAACCCTGTATCGCCCGCTGATCAACGCCCCCTGGCGATCGCTTTCCAGCACGGAGGCTGACGCATGATCGGCAAACCCTTGGCCCTGGCGTTCCCGCTCAAAGGCAGCCAGTTGATTGAAGCCAGTGCTGGCACCGGCAAGACCTTCACCATCTCCGCCCTGTACCTGCGTCTGGTGCTCGGCCACGGCGGTGATGAATCCGGTTTCGGCCGCGAACTGCTGCCACCGCAAATCCTCGTGGTGACGTTCACCGACGCCGCCACCAAGGAACTGCGTGAACGTATCCGCATCCGCCTGGCCGAAGCCGCGCGCTTCTTCCGTGACGAAATCGAACAGCCTGATGCGCTGATTGCCGACCTGCGCGAGCAATATGATCCGCAGCAATGGCCCGCCTGTGCCAATCGCCTGGACATCGCCGCGCAATGGATGGATGAAGCCGCAGTCTCCACGATCCACAGTTGGTGCCAGCGCATGCTGCGCGAACATGCGTTCGACAGCGGCAGCCTGTTCACACAAAACCTGGAAACCGACCATAGCGACCTGCTGGGCGAAGTGCTGCGCGACTACTGGCGATTGTTCTGCTACCCAATGCACGACGATGCGCTCAACTGGGTGCGCAATAATTGGGGTGGCCCCGCGGCGCTGATGCCACGGGTGCGTGCGTTGTTCGGCAGCGAGCGGCCCACCGACGAAACCCGCGAGCCAGCCGAACTGATCAGCGCCTGCCTGCAAGAACGCCGCGCCGCGCTGGTTGCCCTCAAGGCACCCTGGCAACAATGGGCTGCCGAGCTGCGGGATATCTGCCTGCAAGCCGTCGCCGCCAAAGCGGTCGATGGGCGCAAGATGCAAGCACGTTACTTCGAGCCCTGGTTCGAAAAGATCAGCGCCTGGGCCGCTGACGAAACCCTGGAACAACTGGACATCGGCACCGGCTTCACCCGCCTGACGCCCGACGGAATGGCCGAAGCGTGGAAAGGCGAGCCGCCGCAGCACCCTGGCATCGAGGCCATGGCCAGCCTCAAAGCCAGCCTCGACGCCTTGCCAACGCCCGACGCGGCGGTGCTGCAACACGCTGCCGGCTGGGTCGGCAAACGTTTCGAGGAAGAGAAACGTCGCCGCGCCGAGATGGGGTTTGACGACATGCTGATCCGCCTCAACGCCGCCCTCCAGGCAGACGGTGGCGAGCGCCTGGCCAGTGTGATCCGCGAGCAATTCCCGGTGGCCCTGATCGATGAATTCCAGGACACCGACCCGGTGCAATACAGCATCTTCGACAGCATCTACCGCATCGAAGAAAACCACCTCGACAGCGGCCTGTTCCTGATCGGCGACCCCAAGCAGGCGATCTACGCCTTTCGCGGCGCCGACATCTACACCTACCTGCGCGCCCGGCAGGCCACCACCGGCCGCCATCACACCCTAGGCACCAACTTCCGCTCCAGCCATGCGATGGTCGAGGCGGTGAACCATGTGTTCCAGCGTGCGGAAACCGGCCGTGGTGCGTTCCTGTTTCGCCAGCCTGATGGCGATAACCCGGTGCCGTTCCATTCGGTACTGTCCCAAGGCCGCAGCGAGCAGTTGCAGGTCGACGGTCACACGCTACCGGCCATGAACCTTTGGCACCTGCCCACCGACCAGCCGATTTCCAACGCGGTTTATCGTCAACACCTGGCCGCCGCCTGCGCCACGCAAATCGTTGCGCTGCTCAATGGTGGGCAGCAAGGCACCGCGGGCTTTGTAAAAGAGGGCACCCTCAAGGGCGTGTTGCCGTCAGACATCGCCATCCTCGTGCGCGATGGCAAGGAAGCCCAAGCCGTACGTGCCGAACTGGCCCGCCGCGGCGTGCGCAGTGTGTACCTGTCGGATAAAGACTCGGTGTTTGCCGCCCAGGAAGCCCATGACCTGTTGGCCTGGTTGAAGGCTTGCGCGGAACCGGATGTCGAACGCCCGCTGCGTGCAGCCCTGGCCTGCGTCACCCTGAACCTGTCCCTGTCGGAGCTGGAGCGTCTGAATCAGGACGAACTGGCGTGGGAATCGCGGGTGATGCAGTTCCGTGGCTACCGTGCCATCTGGCGTACCCAAGGCGTGTTGCCAATGCTGCGTCGCCTGCTCCACGACTTCAAGCTGCCGCAAACCCTCATCGCCCGCAGTGATGGCGAGCGGGTGCTGACCAACCTGTTGCACCTCAGTGAATTGTTGCAACAGGCCGCCTCGGAACTGGATGGCGAGCAGGCGTTGATCCGTCATTTGGCCGAGCATCTGGCGCTGTCGGGGCAGGCCGGTGAAGAACAGATCCTGCGCCTGGAAAGTGACGAGCAACTGGTCAAAGTGGTGACCATCCACAAATCCAAGGGCCTGGAATACGACTTGGTGTTCCTGCCGTTCATCTGTTCGGCCAAGCCCGTGGATGGCAGTCGCTTGCCGTTGCATTACCACGATGAACACGGCAAGTCCCACGTCAGCCTGCGACCCACGGCCGAGTTGATCGCCCAAGCCGACGATGAGCGCCTGGCCGAAGACCTGCGTTTGTTGTACGTGGCCTTGACCCGCGCCAAACACGCCTGCTGGCTGGGCATCGCCGACCTCAAGCGCGGTAGTAACAGCAGCTCGGTCTTGCACCTGTCGGCATTGGGCTATTTGCTCGGTGCCGGCGCGTCGTTGGGCGAGTCAGCGGGGCTGGCGCGCTGGTTGTTGGACTTGCAGCAAGGCTGCGCGGCCATCGGTTATGACCTTGTGCCGGACGCCCAAGACATCTTGTTCCACCCGCCGCGCAACCAAGCGACCCTGCTCGCGCCGTTGCTGCCAGCACGCAAGGCCGCAGAAAACTGGTGGATTGCCTCCTACAGCGCCTTGCGCATTGGCGACAGCATGAGCGCCGCCAACCTCGAAGCCCCCGAAAGCCCACAGGCCCAGAAGCTGTTCGATGACGAACGCCTCGACCCCGATGCCCCTCGGGAAACGGTCGCGGCCGGCGGGGATATTCACCGTTTCCCACGCGGTCCCAACCCAGGCACCTTCCTTCACGGCTTGTTGGAATGGGCCGGTGAAGAAGGTTTCAACGTGACCCCGGAGGCGATCGAAAAAGCCGTGGGCGCGCGCTGTAACCGCCGCAACTGGGAAGGCTGGATCGTCACCCTCAGCGGCTGGCTGGAGCACCTGCTGCACACGCCACTGCCCCTGTACAACGAGCGCTTCACCCTCAGTGGCCTGCAGCAGTACCAGATCGAGATGGAATTCTGGTTTGCCAGTCACACCGTCGACGTACTCGCCCTCGACAAACTGGTGTGCCAGCACACCCATGGCGGCGTGTCCCGTGTGGCCGCCGAACCGGTGCTGCTCAACGGCATGTTCAAAGGCTTTATCGATCTGACGTTTGAGCACGATGGCCGTTACTACGTGGCCGACTACAAATCCAATTGGCTCGGCCCTGACGACTCTGCCTACACCCATGACGCCATGGAACACTCGATCCTCGAGCATCGGTACGACCTGCAATACGTACTTTACCTGCTGGCCCTGCACCGCCAACTCAAGGCGCGCCTGCCGCATTACGATTATGACCAGCACGTCGGCGGTGCCCTGTACCTGTTCCTGCGCGGTAGCCAGTCGGTGAGCCAGGGCGCGTATTTTACCCGACCGCCTCGTGAGTTGATCGAGAGCCTGGACCTGTTGTTCCAGGGCAAGCCCATCCCACCCAAGGTTGAGCCCGCCTGGGAACAAGGAGTGCTCTTATGAGCCTGTCGCCGTTACCGCTGGAGGCGCTTTTGCCCCTCGATCGTGCCGCCGACCTGCTGCAGTTGCTTGCACGTTGGGTCGAGCGGGGTTGGCTGCGCGCCTTGGACAAAGCCTTTGTCGGTTTCCTGTACGAGCTGGACCCAAAGGCCGATCCCCTGGTGCTGCTGGCGGCGGCCTTGACCAGCCATCAACTGGGCCATGGCCACGTCTGCCTGGATGTGTTCGAAACCCTCAAGGCGCCGGATTTCGCCCTGTCATTGCCGCCCGAAGGCGACCTGCACACCGGCGCCATGCTGCTACCCTCACAGTTGCTGCACGGCCTGGATGGCGCGCATTGGTGCCATGCCCTGGCTTCAAGCCCGTTGGTTGCGCTGGCCGTCGATGGCAGCGAGGAGGCTCGTAGCCGCCCGTTGGTGTTGTCCGGCAAGCGCCTGTACCTGCGCCGCTACTGGGCCTACGAGCGGCGTATCGACCGCGCCCTGCGCCTGCGCCTTGCCAGCGTGGAAGACGCCGCCGCCGATTTGCCGCAACGGCTCAATCGCCTGTTCGACCAACCGGCGCCCGATGGAGTGATTGACTGGCAAAAGCTCGCCTGCGCCCTGGCGACCCGCGGCGCCTTCAGCATCGTCACCGGCGGCCCCGGTACGGGCAAGACCACCACCGTGGTGCGCCTGCTCGCGCTGTTGCAGGCGCCCGCCGTGGAGTCCGGCAGCCCGTTGCGTATTCGCCTGGCTGCGCCCACCGGTAAAGCCGCTGCGCGCCTGACCGAATCCATCAGCCAGCAAGTGCTGTCACTGACAGTGCCCGACAACGTGCGGGAAAAAATCCCCACCCAGGTCACCACGGTCCACCGCTTGTTGGGCAGCCGTCCGGGCACCCGTCACTTCCGTCACCACCTGGGCAACCCGCTGCCTTTGGATGTGCTGGTGGTGGACGAAGCCTCGATGATCGACCTGGAAATGATGGCCAACCTGCTCGACGCCCTGCCGCCCCATGCACGCCTGGTATTGCTGGGCGACAAAGACCAACTGGCCTCGGTAGAAGCGGGGGCCGTACTCGGCGACTTATGCCGCGATGCCGAAGCCGGCTGGTACAGCCCGCAGACTCGCCACTGGCTGCAAGCCGTCAGCGGTGAAGACCTCAGCAGCAGCGGCTTGCAAGAAGACCTCGATGGCAGCCATCCCCTGGCCCAGCAAGTGGTGATGCTGCGCTATTCGCGCCGCTTCGGCGAGGGCAGCGGTATTGGTCAACTGGCGCGTTGGGTCAACCAGCAAAACGCCGAAGAGGCCCGCCAGCTGTTAGCTGCAGGCCGTCACGACGACCTGTTCTGCGTCAGCCTCAAGGGTGAGCATGACCACGCCCTTGAGCGCCTGGTACTGGACGGGCAGGGCGATGGCGCCCAAGGTTATCGCTACTACCTGAACCTGCTGCAATCGGCGCGCCCCTCTGCGGACACACCGCGTGACGGTCCAGCCTGGACTGCTTGGGCGCAACAACTGCTGCACGCCTTCGACGCGTTTCAACTGCTTTGCGCCGTGCGGAAGGGCCCGTGGGGCGTCGAAGGGCTCAACCTGCGCATCACCGCGGCGTTGCGCAAGGTACGCCTGATCGAAGGTGACGAGCAGTGGTACGAAGGCCGACCGGTGCTGATGACCCGCAACGATTACGGGCTCGGCCTGATGAACGGCGACATCGGCATCGCCCTGAAATTGCCCGAAAGCGACGGTGGCCCCCACGTCCTGCGGGTGGCCTTTCCACGTAACGATGGCCAGGGCGGCGTGCGCTTTGTATTGCCCAGCCGCTTGAATGATGTGGAAACCGTGTACGCCATGACCGTGCACAAATCCCAGGGCTCGGAGTTCACTCACACCGCGCTGATCCTGCCGGATGCCCTCAACCCGGTGCTGACCAAAGAGCTGATCTATACCGGTATCACCCGTGCCAAACGTTGGTTCAGCCTGGTTGAGCCGCGCGGCGGCGTGTTTGAGGAAGCGGTGCGGCGCAAGGTCAAGCGTCTGAGCGGATTGATGTTGGAGTTGGACCTTCCGTCTGAAAAAAATGACTGGTAGGTCAGGCGATATTTCTTATTCAGATGTCTGATTTTTCTGAAAAAATAGCGAACCCCTCGAATGCTGTGCTTCGTGGGGATGTCCGCCGCTGTGCTATCGTTGCGGCATCATCCTGGAAAACACTTGAGAGTATCGCTGCATGAACGTGGCTGTCTCGCCCAAAGCGCGCAGTTTGAGTTGGAGACGCCTGTTACTGGTGACGGTGCTGTGCCTGCTTGCGCCGCGCCTATTTGCGCAGACGCCCAGCCTGGCCGAGCACCGTGCGCAGGCGGTCACCCAAGTGGTGCTCGGTATCCTCAGCTACGCCCGTTGGCCGGTTGAGCCTGCGCAATTGCGGCTGTGCATTGTCGGGCCGACTCAGTACACCGATGACCTGGTCAAAGGCACCACCCAGGCCACCGGTCGTCCGGTGCTGGTGCGGCGCCTGCTGGTCGATCATCCGGATATCGTCAATGCCTGTGATGCCGTCTACATCGGCAAAATCACCCCCGACGAACGCAACCGCCTGTTTACCTCATTGATCGGCCATCCCGTACTCAGCATCAGCGAAGGGGGCGACCAATGCACGGTGGGCAGCCTGTTCTGCCTGCGCGTCAGCGATGAGCAGGTGTCGTTCGAGGTCAACCTGGATTCCGTCGCCCGTAGCGGCGTGCGCATCCATCCCAGTGTGTTGCAGTTGTCCCGTCGTCGAGCGCCTGGCTCATGAGTCGCGATAAAGTGCGGCCGACCCTGCGCTCGGTAATTGCCCGCGGGCATATGATCCTGGCGCTGGTAGCCGTGACCCTGGCCAGTGTGTCCCTGACCCTGCTGGGCGTACTTGCCCTGCGGGTTTACGCCGAGCACAACCTGCACCTGATCGCCCGCTCGATCAACTACACCGTGGAAGCAGCCGTGGTGTTCAACGACAGTGCGGCGGCCACCGAAGCCCTGAGCCTGATTGCCTCTACCGAAGAAGTGGCCCAGGCAGAAGTATTCGATATCAACGGCAAGCTGCTGGCGCGCTGGGTTCGCCCGGAAACCGGCATGTTGTCACGGGTCGAGCTGCAAATAGCGCACGCCCTGCTCGAACAGCCCATCAGCCAGCCGATCCTGCGCCAGGGGCAAACCGTCGGCAGCATCCATCTGGTCGGCCACGGTGGCAGCCTGTTGCGCTTCTTGCTCAGTGGCTTGATCGGGATTCTGATCTGCACCGCCCTCAGCGCCTGGGTGGCGTTGCATCTGTCACGGCGTCTGTTAAATGGTATCACCGTGCCATTGCAACGCCTGGCTGCCGTCGCCCACGCCGCCCGCAGCGAGCGAGACTTCGACCGCCGCGTACCCTCGGCGCAGATCGCCGAACTCGACAGCCTGGGCAGCGACTTCAACGCCCTGCTCGGTGAGATGGAGGCCTGGCAAAGCCACCTGCAAAGCGAAAACGAAACCCTGGCCCACCAGGCCAGCCACGACAGCCTCACCGGCCTGCCCAACCGCGCGTTCTTCGAAGGCCGGCTGATCCGTGCCCTGCGCAGCGCGGCCAAGGTCAACGAGCGGGTGGCAGTGCTGTTCCTCGACAGCGATCGTTTCAAAGACATCAACGACAGCTTCGGTCACGCCGCTGGCGATGCCGTGCTGGTGGCCGTTGCCGACCGCGTGCGGGCGCAACTGCGCGAGGACGACCTGGTGGCGCGCCTGGGCGGTGATGAATTCGCGGTATTGCTGGCGCCCCTGCACAAGGCCGAAGACGCCCAGCGCATCGCCGACAAAATCATTGCCAGCATGGACATGCCGATTCCACTGCCTGGAGACACCCAGGTGTTGACCTCCCTCAGTATCGGCATTGCGATTTATCCCGAGCATGGTGCCACGCCAGGGACCTTGCTCAACGCTGCCGACGCGGCGATGTACCAGGCCAAACGATTGTCTTCGGGCGGCCAGCAAACGGCGGAGTCGGAGCACCCCGTCGCCAACGTTCAACACAGGAGTTGATTCCCTTGTTCGCTAACACACGCGTTTTATTTATTTCTTTGCTCGTGGCCTTCCTGGCCCTCAGCGGCTGCCAGACGCCACCCAAAGGCCTGACCCCGGCGCAAGTCGCCGTGCTCAAGCAGCAAGGCTTCGAGCTGACCGATGAAGGCTGGGCCTTCGGCCTGTCCGGCAAAGTGCTGTTTGGCAGCGACGTCGAAACCCTCAACAAACCCAGCACCGACATCGTCGAACGCATCGGCCAGGCCCTGGTAGGCGCGGGTATCGAGCGTGTGCGTGTCGACGGCCACACCGACGCCTCGGGCAAAGAGCCCTACAATGTTGCCCTGTCCCTGCGCCGCGCCAAAAGCGTGGGCAAGGTGCTGACCCGCGTGGGCATGAAAGAAGAAAACATCCAACTGCGCGGCCTGGGCAGCAGCGAGCCGGTAGCGCCGAATACGACCACAGCAGGCCGCACCGAGAATCGCCGGGTGTCGATCGTAGTGATCGCAGACTAAGCGGGTTCACCTTTCCCAAGCTGAAATGCAATCCAATGTGGGAGGGGGCAAGCCCCTCTCACAGTTGTTCTGCGATGTGCTAGCAAGAATGTTCGCTCAACGGCTCGGTGTCATCGCCTGCGTCAAGTCATCCACCACGGCCTTGCCCCTCTCATACATATAATGCGCGGCCCATGCGTATTGGTCGCCGCGAAAACCTACCAACGACCATTAGGAGTTTTCTCTGTAGGAAAGACCTGTCATGACGAATTTTAATGGCTGGGCTGATGAAGTTTCGCTTTTTCGCAAATGGTGGGCTTAGTTAAATGGACGCTATAAGTAACTACCGTAAAGGATTGCGATGACTATAAATGTCAGTCATTTTCGCCAGGAAGTATCTAAAGTCAGGCTTTCAAAAGATGCATTTGCTGAGCTATTGACGATAAGAGAGTTGTTCGAGACGGTAAGTCAAGGTGTTAGATTCGATACCAAGGTCGCTTACATTAATCCTTTACAGTCAAACGTGCTGAGAGAGGAGCTGAATAGAATACGAAATATGATCGATCATGAAAGTCATGTCTTGATTCTCGATGGCTTTAAGGTGGATAAACTTTCAACGTTCAAATCTCTGGTGTGGACATTCGGTTCCTTACTCGGTGTCCCAATGGTACAGAATCATCTTGGTCATAAAGTGATTGAGGTTTATGACCGAGGTGGCAAAAGCATTGAGGAAGGTGCGAGATACCATCAGACCCGTCAAGGCGCCTATGTACATAACGATGGTGTGAGCGACCCGTTGCCTATCGATTACTTGATCCTGGCCTGTGGACAGAAAGCACTTTTAGGAGGTGAGAGCATTCTCATCGATGCAAGCGCGGTATACGCCGAGCTGATGGCGTTCCCAGAAGTATTGGAAGCGCTCAAATGCGACTTCTTTTTTGAGAATCGCGGCATGTCAGAGGATGAAAAACTGTTTAAAGCCCCCATCCTCAGCTTTTCCAGTGAAGGTATTCCACTGATCAGATACTTTCGAGTCTACATTGAGTCAGCTCACCTTAAGGCAGGAGTGCCTTTAACAGCAGCTCAAACCCAGGCACTGGACTTTCTGGATACCGTTCTCGATCAGTCATCGGTTCAGCATCGAGTACTGCTGGAGCCAGGGCAAGTGCTTATTTCAGCCGATAACAAGTTTCTGCATACGCGCACGCACTTCATTGATATGAACGCTCCACGTTCCGAGATCAATGATGCTGAGCCTTTGAGTGATCTTAATCGTTATATGCTACGGCTGTGGTTACGCAAGCGATGATGCATCGGTATTCATAACGTAAGTCCTCCCATATCCGCCATAAGCCGAGCCCCATGGACAACTCCGATATCGCGATCACGTTGGTCTTGATTTCTGCCTTTATGCACGCCACTTGGAATGCCGTAGTTCGCGCCGGTAGCAGTCGCTTCATGACCTTGGCCATGGTCGACGGCACCGCGCTAGTGATATGCCTGCTGGCGTTGCCGTTTGTAAGTGTGCCTAGCCTGGAGGTATGGGGCTATATACTCGTCTCTGTGGTGCTCAATACGGTCTACCGGCTATTTTTGATTAAAGCGTACGAAACGGGTGACTTCGGTCAGGTTTACCCGGTGATGCGTGGGGTGCCGCCCGTATTGGTCGTGCTGTTTTCTTACTTTCTGCTGCATGAACAGTTGTCCTCCCAGGCGTTGACGGGAGTGTTGCTGATTTGTGTGGGGATTATCAGCTTGACCTTTGTGCGCAGGATGACGGCGCAGATGTTCAAGCCGATCCTGATGGCGGTGTGCGCCGGTGCGTTTATTGCGTCTTACACGGTGGTGGATGCTAAAGGTGTAAGAGCCAGTGAGACGGTGCTGCAGTACATTATTTACCTGACAGTATTCCAAAGTATCCCGATCCCGATGCTGGCGTTTTCCAAAGAACGTTCAACCTTGGCTCGTGCGATACGTGGGCACTGGCGAGTTGGGCTATTAGGCGGTGTTTTTTACCTGGCGTCTTACGGATTGGTGTTGTTTGCCTTGTCGCTGGACGCGGTGGCCAAGGTCTCAGCTCTGCGGGAAACCAGTGTTATTATCGGCGCCATTATTGCTGCGCTGTTCTTTCACGAACGGTTCGGTTGGCGACGGATGCTTTCGGCGTTCGTCATTGTTTGCGGGATCATTTTGATCAAAGTGAGCACCTGATGACCCAGCGTCCGCCCCCCACACCTATGCTTCAGGCGTTCGTCAGCGCAGCGCAAACCGGTAGTTTCGCCCGTGCAGCGTCTGAGCTTAACCTCACCGCCAGTGCCATTAGCCATCAAATCGCGGGCTTGGAGGAATGGTGGGGCGTGTCGTTGTTTGAGCGGCACTCACGCGGCGTCAAGCTGACTGCAGCAGGGCAGGCTCTGTTGCCAGTTACCGATGAGTTTTTCAAGGCGCTGGATGGGGTATTGCATTCACTCAATCCCGGTAAGTCCCAACCGTTATACCTATCATGCACGTCTTCCCTCTGTTCGACGTGGCTAATCCCCAGGATGCACGGCTCTCACACGCAGGCTTCATTCAACCTGGATCTGGTGTTGACCAGCGCCGACATGAGCAGCACCAGCCTGGAGGCCCATCAATACGATGTCGCCGTGGTGATGGGGTACGGTGACTATCCGGATCATTATGTCGAACTGTTGATGCGCGACGCCGTATTCCCCGTGTGTTCGCCCGATTTTCTGCGGTTGAAGGGCGGCATTGTTCTGGAGGATGTCGCCCGCTATCCGCTGATTCATCGGGTGGACGATCAGGTATGTCCGGGGTGGGAAAGCTGGTTTGCGTTTCAGGGGCTGGCGCCGCCGCCTTATCACCACGGGCCGAGATTTCCGGATTCGAGCCTGGCGATCAGCTTGGCGGTGAAGGGCGGAGGGATTGCGCTGGGCAGGACTGCGTTGGTGTATGACCAACTGGAAGACGGTGCGTTAGTTGCGTTGAATAGCCCTGTGATGATGTCCCCTGCGGCCTACTACATCATTTGTCGAAACGGGCGTCAGTCGGAGCCGGAGATTGCTCGGCTGATTGAATGGCTCAAGAACAGCGCGGGTGAGTTTCTGCGCGAAGTTCGGCTTCGGCATCCGCAAATTGCTGCAGCAGGAGCGGTCTAAATGTAGGAAGCCTCCGTTGCTCCTTTTAGCACCTCACTTCGCAAACCTGATCTCCCGCGTCTGCCCCATTAACAACCCCTGATTCTGCTCCGTCACTTCCCGAATGTAATCCCACAACAACGTAATCCGCTTCAACTTCCTCAAATCCTCTCGGCAATACATCCAGAACTGCCGCGTAATCGCAATCTGCTCTCCCAGCACCGGCAGCAAGCGCGGGTCCTGCGCGGCCAGAAAGCACGGCAATATCGCCATCGACCGGCCTTGCTGGGCCGCCACGTATTGCGCGATCACGCTGGTACTGCGCAGGCTGGCGCTGGCGCCGGGCACCACATTGGCCAGGTACAGCAACTCCGAGCTGAAGGCCAAATCATCCACATAGCTGATAAACGGATGCTCGGCCAGATCCGCAGGTTTGCGGATCGGCGGGTGTTGGTCGAGGTAGTCCTGGGTGGCGTACAACTGCAATTTGTAGTCGCACAGTTTGCAGCACACATACGGCCCGTGTTCAGGGCGTTCCAGGGCGATGACGATGTCGGCTTCGCGCTTGGACAGGCTGATGAAGTGGGGCAGGGGCAGGATATCCACCGAGATCGCAGGATAAGTGTCGACGAAGTGGCTCAGTTGCGGGGTGACGAAGAAGCTGCCGAAGCCTTCGGTGCAGCCCATGCGCACATGGCCGGACAGCGCCACGCCGGAGCCGGACACCTGTTCGCAGGCCATGTGCAGCGTGCTTTCGATGGATTCGGCATAACCCAGCAACCGCTGGCCTTCGCTGGTGAGCACGAAGCCGTTGGTCCGGGATTTTTCGAACAGCAGCGTGCCGAGGGACACTTCCAGAGAGCTGATGCGCCGCGACACGGTGGTGTAGTCCACCGCCAAGCGCTTGGCGGCCACGCTGGCCTTGCGGGTGCGGGCTACTTCGAGGAAAAACTTCAGGTCATCCCAGTTCAGGGCGCCCAGGGAGGTGATGTTTTTTTGCATATTGGACCGGCTTTTATGTGCGTTCTTATTAGAGATTTGCACATCTATACTCCAAAAACAGTCCGAACGCCTCATTCTTCAAGGCGATTCAACGCCTTGGTTCTCTGCATAACTACAAGATTCTGGAGACCACATGAACGCATCTGCCGATATTTCCGTGCAACAGGTCAAGTTGCTGATCAACGGCGAGTGGGTCGAATCCAAGACCACCGAGTGGCAAGACATCGTCAACCCGGCCACCCAGCAAGTGCTGGCCAAAGTGCCGTTCGCCACGGCCGATGAAGTCAACGCGGCCATCGATGCTGCCCATCAAGCGTTCCAGACCTGGAAACTCACGCCGATCGGCGCGCGCATGCGCATCATGCTTAAGCTGCAAGCCTTGATCCGCGAACATTCCAAGCGCATTGCTGTAGTCCTCAGCGCCGAGCAGGGCAAGACCATTGCCGATGCCGAGGGCGATATTTTCCGTGGCCTGGAAGTGGTGGAGCACGCTTGTTCCATTGGCACCCTGCAAATGGGTGAGTTCGCCGAGAACGTGGCCGGCGGCGTGGACACCTACACCCTGCGCCAGCCTATCGGCGTGTGCGCCGGCATCACCCCGTTCAACTTCCCGGCGATGATTCCGCTGTGGATGTTCCCGATGGCGATTGCCTGCGGTAACACCTTTGTACTCAAGCCTTCCGAGCAAGACCCGTTGTCGACCATGCTGCTGGTGGAGCTGGCGCTGGAAGCCGGTGTGCCAGCCGGCGTGCTCAACGTGGTGCATGGTGGCAAGGACGTGGTGGATGCGCTGTGCACTCACAAAGACATCAAGGCGGTGTCCTTCGTCGGTTCGACGGCTGTGGGCACGCATGTCTACGACCTGGCCGGCAAACACGGCAAGCGTGTGCAGTCGATGATGGGCGCCAAGAACCACGCGGTGGTGCTGCCGGATGCTAACCGAGAACACACCCTCAACGCCCTGGTCGGTGCCGGTTTCGGCGCGGCTGGCCAGCGTTGCATGGCCACCTCGGTGGTGGTGCTGGTGGGCGCGGCCAAGCAGTGGCTGCCAGACCTCAAGGCCCTGGCACAAAAGCTCAAGGTCAACGCCGGCAGCGAAGCGGGCACGGATGTCGGCCCGGTGATCTCCAAGCGCGCCAAGGCACGTATCCTGGAGCTGATCGAAAGCGGCGTGAAACAAGGCGCCAAGCTGGAGCTGGACGGCCGCGACATCAAAGTGCCGGGCTTTGAGCAAGGCAACTTTGTCGGCCCCACCCTGTTCTCAGGCGTGACCACCGACATGCGCATCTACACCGAGGAAATCTTCGGCCCGGTGCTGGTGGTACTGGAAGTCGAGACACTCGATCAAGCCATCGCCCTGGTCAACGCCAATCCGTTTGGCAACGGTACAGGCCTGTTCACCCAGAGCGGCGCGGCGGCGCGTAAATTCCAGAGCGAAATCGATGTGGGCCAGGTCGGCATCAACATCCCCATCCCGGTGCCAGTGCCGTTCTTCAGCTTCACCGGCTCCCGCGGTTCCAAGCTCGGCGACCTGGGCCCTTACGGCAAGCAAGTGGTGCAGTTCTACACTCAGACCAAAACCGTCACCAGCCGCTGGTTTGATGACGACACGGTCAACGATGGCGTCAACACCACCATCAACCTGCGCTGAACTCGGGAGACGACCATGAAAATTGCATTCATCGGCCTGGGCAACATGGGTGCGCCCATGGCCCGCAACCTGATCAAGGCTGGGCACGCGCTTAACCTGTTCGACCTGAACCAGGCGGTACTCAAGGAACTCGCCGAACTGGGCGGCACCATCAGCCACTCACCGCGTGATGCGGCCCAAGGTGCCGAACTGGTGATTACCATGCTGCCGGCAGCCGCCCATGTGCGCAGCGTGTGGCTGAATGAAGACGGTGTACTCGCCGGCATCGGCGAAGGCATCCCCGCCTTGGATTGCAGCACCATTGACCCGCAAACCATCCGTGAAGTAGCGGCTGCGGCAGCCAAACAAGGTGTGGCAGTGGCCGATGCGCCGGTCTCCGGTGGCACCGGCGGTGCCCAGGCCGGGACGCTGACCTTCATGGTCGGCGCCAACCCGGAATTGTTCGCCACCCTGCAACCGGTGCTGGCGCAGATGGGCCGCAACATCGTGCACTGTGGTGATGTCGGCACCGGGCAAATCGCCAAGATCTGCAACAACCTGCTGCTGGGTATCAGCATGGTCGGCGTCAGTGAGGCCATGGCCCTGGGCGATGCACTTGGTATTGATACACAAGTGCTGGCCGGCATCATCAACAGCTCCACGGGGCGCTGCTGGAGTTCCGATACCTACAATCCTTGGCCAGGCGTGATCGAGACCGCGCCATCATCGCGTGGCTATACCGGTGGTTTTGGTGCCGACCTGATGCTCAAGGATCTGGGCCTTGCGACTGAGGCTGCGCGCCAGGCGCATCAGCCGGTGATTCTCGGCGCAGTGGCCCAGCAGTTGTATCAATCCATGAGCCAGCGTGGGGAAGGGGGCAAGGACTTCTCGGCGATCATCAACAGCTATCGCAAGCTGTAGGAGCGAGCTTGCTCGCGAAAAATGTGAGAGCAACGCGTTCATCCTGGATGAGCGCGTTTTCGTTGACGATCTTCGCGAGCTCGCTCCTACAGGGACGGGGATGGGTCAGGCAAACACAAAATACTTACGCACAGTCTCGACCACTTCCCACGTCCCCTTCATCCCTGGCTCCACCACGAAGATATCCCCAGCGCGCAGATGGATCGGCTCCATGCCTTCAGGCGTGATCACGCAGTAGCCTTCCTGGAAATGGCAGTATTCCCACTTCACGTATTCCACGTACCACTTGCCCGGTGTGCAGATCCAGGTGCCCATGATCTTGCTGCCGTCTTCGCTGGTGTAGGCGTTGAGGTTGACAGTGTGCGGGTCACCTTCGAGCTTTTCCCATTTGCAGGCATCCAGGACCGGCAGTGGGTGGGTGTCGCGCAGTACGGTGATGGGCTTGGACATGATGACTCCGAGGCAGGGAAGGGAAAGCTCAACCCTAAGGCCTCGGGCGTTGCGCCAGTGGTCTGAACTCGACATTGGGATGCCCAGAAGCGCAGTCACCTGAACACCGCGGTCCCCTGTTGGAGCCGGGCTTGCCCGCGATGGCGGTGGCACAGCGAGCATCTCGATTGCCTGACACTCCGCTATCGTTGGCAAGCCAGGCTCCCACGAGAGGTCGTGGCGTATCTGAGCGACAGATCTGTGCATCAAACCGATGTTTCCTCGCAGTAACTGCGAAAGATTTCCCGTGTCGCGCCAGAATTCGCAAGAAAATTCACATCCCTCCCTCGTATCATTCACCTCAGTAACGAGTGAGAGCCTTGCAATGAACCCAATAAAAACGTGGTGGGATATCAGCCCGCCCTTGAGCACGGCCACCCCGACCTGGCCGGGTGATACGCCGTTCCAGGAGGAGCGCGTGTGGCAGTTCGGCCCCGAGTGTCCGGTAAATGTGGGGCGCGTCACCCTGTCGCCGCACACCGGTGCCCATGTGGATGCGCCGCTGCATTACAGCGCTGATGGCGCGCCGATTGGCGAGGTATCGCTGGATGTGTACATGGGCCCTTGCCGGGTATTGCATTGCCTGGGCAGCGGCGCGTTGGTTGAGCCCCATCAGTTGCAAGGGCGTTTGGATAACCTGCCCGAGCGCGTGCTGCTGCGTACTTATCCACAAGCGCCACTGACTGAATGGGATTCGAATTTCACTGCCATCGCCCCGCGAACCATTGAGCTGCTCGCCGGCCTGGGTGTGCGTCTGATCGGTATCGATACGCCGTCCCTGGACCCGCAACAATCCAAGACCATGGATTCGCACAACGTCGTGGCGCGCCATGGCATGGCGATCCTCGAAGGCATCGTGCTCGATGACGTACCGGAGGGCGACTATGAACTGATCGCGCTGCCGCTGCGCTTCGCCAACCTGGACGCGAGCCCCGTGCGCGCCATTCTCCGCCCGCTCAAGGAGCCCACGCGATGAGCCAATGTCCTTTTTCAGCTGATTACCAACCGCCGGAAGAATGGCATAACGCCGAATTGAATTTCTCCGAGTCCATGAGCTATGGCGACTACCTGGACCTGGGCAAAGTCCTCAGCGCCCAGCACCCCCTGTCGCCAGACCACAACGAAATGCTCTTCATCATCCAGCACCAGACCTCTGAGCTGTGGATGAAACTGATGCTTCACGAACTCAAGGCCGCCCGCGAACATGTGCGCCTGGGTGAGCTGCCGCCGGCGTTCAAGATGCTGGCGCGGGTGTCGCGGATCTTCGATCAACTGGTGCACGCCTGGGCGGTGCTGGCGACCATGACGCCATCAGAGTACAAGGCGATTCGCCCGTTCCTGGGGCAGTCGTCGGGGTTCCAGTCGTTCCAGTACCGCGAGATCGAATTCATCCTCGGCAACAAAAGCCCGGCGCTGCTGCGGCCCCATGCTCATCGCCCGGAGTTGCTGCAGCAATTGCAGGTGGCGATTGCCACGCCGTCGCTGTATGACGAGGCCGTAAACCTGATGGTCAAGGCGGGGTTGGCGATTGACCCCAAACGCGCCGAGCGCGACCCGACCGCCGCCACGGTGCACGATGACTCGGTGGAAGCTGCCTGGCGCGAGGTGTATCGCGACCCGAGCCGTTACTGGGATTTGTATCAGTTGGCCGAGAAATTTATCGACCTGGAGGACTCGTTCCGCCAGTGGCGCTTCCGGCATGTCACCACGGTGGAGCGCATCATCGGCTTCCAGCCGGGTACTGGCGGTACTGAAGGCGTGGGGTACCTGCGCAAGATGCTCGACACGGTACTGTTCCCTGAACTCTGGCGAGTACGTTCCACGCTCTAAACAAAAAAGCCCCGGATTACCGGGGCTTTTTTTATGTGAAATACAGTCAACTGTGGGAGCTGGCTTGCCAGCGATGGCGGTGTATCAGCCGGCCCACCCGTTGGCTGACACGCCGCCATCGCGGGCAAGCCCGGCTCCCACAGGTGTTACTGCGCCACAGCTACTTTCCCGTTTCTGATCCGAAACCGATAGGCAACGTAGATAATCCCCACCCACACCGGCATCGCGTACACCGACTCACGAATTCCCGGAATCGCCAGCATCACCCCGATGATCATCACCATGAAGGCCAGACACAGGTAGTTGCTGAACGGGAACCAGAAGGTCTTGAACGACGGCGTCACGCCTTGCTCGCCCATGGCCTTGCGGAACTTGATGTGGGTCAGGCTGATCAGCGCCCAGTTGATCATCAGCGAAGCAACCACCAAGGCAAACAGCAACTCCAGCGCACTGTGCGGCGCGACGTAGTTGACCACCACGCACAGCATCGTCACCAACGCCGAAATCGCCAACGCCCGTAGCGGCACGCCTTGCTTGTTGAGCTTCATCAGCGCCTTGGGCGCGTCACCTTGCTCGGCCAGGCCGAACAGCATGCGGCTGTTGCAGTACACGCCGCTGTTGTACACCGACAACGCCGCGGTCAGCACCACGAAGTTGAGGATGTGGGCGGCGGTGTCGTTGCCGATCAGCGAGAAGATCTGCACAAACGGGCTACCGCTGTAGGCATCGCCTGACGCGCCGAGGGTTTGCAGCAGTTGATCCCACGGGTACAGCGACAACAGCACGGTCAGCGCACCGACGTAGAAAATCAGAATGCGGTACACCACCTGGTTGATCGCTTTGGGAATGACCTTGCGTGGTTCGCTGGCTTCGGCGGCGGTGATGCCGACCAGTTCCAGGCCGCCGAACGAGAACATGATGAAGGCCATCGACATCAACAGCCCCATGCCGCCATTGGGGAAGAAACCACCGTGGCTCCACAGGTTGCTGACCGAGGCCTGGGGGCCGCCGGTACCGCTGAACAGCAGGTAGCAGCCGAGCACGATCATGCCGACAATCGCCACCACCTTGATGATCGCAAACCAGAATTCGGCTTCACCGAAGAACTTCACGTTCAGGGTGTTGATCAGGTTCACCGCGACAAAGAACACCAGCGCGCTGACCCAGGTCGGGATCTCTGGCCACCAGAACTGGATGTACTTGCCCACCGCCGTCAACTCGGCCATGCCCACCAGCACGTAGAGCACCCAGTAGTTCCAGCCCGCCAGGAAGCCCGCGTAACCGCCCCAGTATTTATGTGCGAAGTGGCTGAAGGAACCGGCCACCGGCTCTTCGACGATCATCTCGCCTAGCTGGCGCATGATCAGGAACGCGATAAACCCGGCCACCGCATAGCCCAGGATCATCGACGGCCCCGCCGACTTGAGTACCCCGGCCGAGCCGAGGAACAAGCCTGTACCAATCGCACCTCCCAAGGCGATCAGCTGAATGTGCCGGTTTTTCAGGCCACGCTTGAGGCCCACCGGGTTAACCATGTCATCCGCCATTAACATTCCCTTCTACTTGTTTTTCTCAAGGGTGATTGCACGCCGCATCGGCCCCTCAGAACTGCTGAGGGTCAGATATTACTCTGCGTAAACTTTTCGTAATACAGCTGAACGCCATCAAGTGCCTGATCCGCCAGCCATTGCTGGATGGATTCGACCATCGGAGGGGGGCCGCACACGTACATATCCGCCGATCTGTCCCGCAGTTCGGCCAGGTCGAAATGCTCGGTGAGGTAGCCGCGTTTGCCCGTCCACTCGGCTGAGGCGTCGCTCAGCGCTTCGGTGTAGCGAAAGTTCGGGATTTTTGCCGCGTAGGCGTGGATACGCGCCGCTTCACATAAATCTTCGGCGCCGCGCACGCCGTAGTACAGGTGCACAGGTTGCGTGCAGCCGTTGACGGCCAGCTCATCGAGCATGCCCAACAACGCCGACAACCCGGTGCCGCCCGCCACCAGTACCAACGGTTGGGTGACATGCCGCAGATAAAACGCACCCAAGGGCGCCTCCATCAACATTTCATCACCTACTTGGCAGCGTTCACGCAGGTAGTTGCTCATGACTCCATCGGGCAGCAGGCGTACCAGGAACTGCAACTGATTACCCGGCCGGTTGGCGAAGGAGTAGGAGCGCCAGCTATCGGTGCCGGGCACCGACAGACGCGCATATTGGCCCGGCAAAAAATCCAGTGGCTGGTCCAGTTGCACCTGCAAGATGGCGGTGCTGGTCGAGACCTGCTGCACCGCGCTCACCGTGCCGCGTACCTGCACGGGCCCGGGGGCGTTGCACAGGCTCGAATCGAAGTCGAAATAGAAGGTGGCGTCGGACTTCACCCGGGTCTGGCAACTGAGCATCTTGCGCTGTTGCAGGTCGAGGCTGGAGAGCGCTTCCTCGTCGACGTAGTCCTGGGTGTACTCACCGGATTCGCAACGCCCCTGGCAGGTTCCGCACACGCCTTCGCGGCAATCGAGCGGGATCTTGATGCCGTTGCGCAGGGCCGCATCCAACAGGATTTCATGGGCGCCCACCGGGAAGAACAGGGTCTTGCCATCGGCAAAGCTGAAGGCCACTTTGTGATTCATTGATGAAACTCCAAGCGTGCCCCTGTGGCGAGGGAGCTTGCTCCCGCTGGGCTGCGAAGCTGCCCCAAAAAACTGGGAGCGCTGCGCACTCCAGCGGGAGCAA
>NZ_BCBO01000125.1:0-6928 GCF_001320835.1 Pseudomonas sp. NBRC 111138
TTGCTCCCGCTGGGCTGCGAAGCTGCCCCAAAAAACTGGGAGCGCTGCGCACTCCAGCGGGAGCAAGCTCCCTCGCCACAAGGGGGATGTGCTGGTTTAAAGGTGATAGAAATCCAGCACCGAGTTGATGGTGTCGTTGAGCAGCAGGGCGTGCTTGCGCGTGATCAGCCAGCTGTCGCCCTCGGGCTTGAGGCGATAGGTTGCGTGCCCATAGAACTGCTCGGAAGTAGCCAGCCGATAAAACAGCGTGTGCCAGTTCAAACGCACCTCCAACGTGCCGTCGGCCTGCTCGGCAATGCGCACGTTGTTGATCAGGTGCAAGGTGCGCGGCATCGGCGTGGCGGAGGCGGCTTTGCCGGTGCGCAGGCGGAACACGCGGTCTTCCAGGCCCGAGCGGTTGGCGTAGTAGATCAACGACATCTCGCGCTTGGGGTCTTGGGTGTAGACGTGTTCGGAATCCCATTGCGGCAGGTGGAATTCGCTCTGCGGGTCGAACAACTGCACGTAGGCGTCCCAGTCCTGGGCGTCGCACAGTTCGGACTTGCGGTAGAAGAACTGCTCGATCTGGTACTGCAATTGCGCATTCATCACTTCACCTCCCGCAGGCTCAGGGCCCGCTGGTCCAAACCCTTGAGCAGAAACCGTTGCCAATTGCGGTGCTGGTTGACGTACAAGCCTTCGTGGGTGAACTCAGTGCCGGTCATGGCTGGTTGAATGCCGATGGCCTCGCTGTTGGGCGTCGGCCCGGTCTCCCAGCGATGGCTGCCGCGAGAAATATCGCTCCAGCGCTCCAGGCGGCCCTGGAAACCGCGCTGGGCTTCGCGAAATTCCACCAGGTCGTCGGGCGTGCCCATGCCCGAGACGTTGAAGAAGTCCTCGAACTGGCGGATCCGGTTTTCGCGATCGGCGTCGGACTCACCTTTCACGCCCAGGCACTGGCTGATGATTTCGGTCTTGTTCCAGGCCACCGGGCGGATGATGCGCAGCTGCGAGCTGATCTGGTCGAGAAAGAACAGGCTGGGGTAGATGTTCAGGTTGCGCAGGCGGTGCATCATCCACTCGGCCTTCTGCTGGCCGTGTTCTTCTACCAGGCGCGGCATGATGGTGGCGTAGCCGGAGCGCACGCTGGGGTTGGGCATGTCGCTGAACAACACACTGTGGCCGTTATTGAAGGCGAACCAGCCGTCATCGGTATTCGCGTCTCCGGCGCCGAGCTTGCTGTAGTCCAGCGTGGTGCTGGAACCCGTGCCGTTTTCGGTGTTTACCTGCTGGCGGTGCTGCACGGTGGCCACGTAGTTGTAGTGCACGGTGCTGACGTGATAACCGTCCAGGCCGTTTTCGTTTTGCAGCTTCCAGTTGCCGTCGTAGGTGTAGGCGGACTTGCCCGGCAGCACTTCCAGCTCACCGGTGGCCGATTGCGCCACCATCATGTCGAAGAACACTTTGGCGTCGCCCAGGAAATCTTCCAGGCTGTTGGTGCCGTTCACGTCCAGGCTGATAAACACAAAGCCCTTGTAGCTGTCGATGCGCGCTTTTTTCAGGCCGCGGGTGGCCTTGTCGAAACCTTCCGGGTATTCCCCTGGCGCCTTGACCTTCACCAGTCGGCCATCGCTCTTGTAGCACCAGGCGTGGAACGGGCAGGTGAAAGTGGATTGGTTGCCCTTGCCCACGCGGGTGAGGGTAGTGCCGCGATGCTGGCAGGCGTTGATCAGCGCGTTGAGCCGGCCTTCGCCGTCACGGGTGATGATCATCGGTTGGCGCCCGGCGCGCATCGTCACGAAGTCGTGGTTATTGGCCAGTTCGCTTTCGTGGCAGGCGTAGATCCAGTTTTTTTCGAAGATCAGCTCCATCTCCAGGTCGAACAGTTCGGGCTCGGTGAACATGTCGCGGGCGATGCGGAACACTTCATCTGCCGGGCGAAAGTCCAGGCAGCTTTCGATAAAGGTTTTCCACTGCTCGACGGTTCTTGCACCACTCATGGGAGGCACCTTTTGATCATGGCTAAACGGTGAGCCATTAAGCGGCTGCAATGCGGTAGCGGGCTATCCGCTTAATGGGGGAACGCAGGCCGCAAAGTTGGGCAACAAATACCCATGGCGGTGCGCGCAGGTGACGGCATGCGCTACTGTGATGGTGGGCGATGGTCGTAGAACCCTGGGATTTATCCACATAGTCGGCCCTTACTATCCACCCAGTGGCCACGCTGCTGGCGTGGCCTGGAACTTGCTGTCGAGGTTCAACGACGCGCCGCCAGAGCGCGCAAATGCCTAACCGCCGTGGGTGCACCCTGATGAGTAGCCAGACACGCGATATTCATATTCAACGCTTCGACCTGGAAGGCGCGCGCAGCTGGATGTCCGGCATCTGCGGGCCCCATCGCCTGGCGACGGCCACCCCCGAACGCCTGCGCTTTCACCACAGCGCCAACGTGTTCAAATCCCGCGCCACCACCCTGGGCGTGATCGAGTACGGTACCGATGTGACCATCGACATCGAAGACGCCGAGCACTTTCGCAGCTACAGCTTGAGCCTGCCGCTGGTGGGCGAGCAGGAGCTGAGCAAGAACGGTGAGCGCCTCAGTTCCAACCGCGACCAGGGCGTGATCATTTCACCCAATGAGCATCAGGTGCTGGCGATTTCCGGTGACTGCCGCAAGTTGCAGGTGGTGATCACCCGCGCGGCGATGAGCGAGTCACTGGAAGGTTTGCTGCAACGGCCCATCGATGCACCGCTGCGGTTTGAGTCGGTGATGGATGCTGTGGACGGAGCACCGGCCTCGTGGTGGCGCATGGCGCGATACTTCATCGCCGAACTGGAATGCAGCAGCGAGTTGTACGAGCAGACGGCGTTTACCCGTGACCTGGAAAGCTCGCTGATCAAGGGGCTGATCCTGGCCCAACCCAATAACTACTCTGAAGAACTGCGCGAGGTTCTGGGGGTGAAACTGCCGCACTACTTGATCCGTGCGCGGCAATTCATCCACGACAACGCCCGTGAAGTGCTGCACCTGGAAGACCTGGAAGCGGCAGCGGGCGTGTCGCGGTTCAAACTGTTCGATGCGTTTCGCAAGTACTTCGCACTGTCGCCCATGGCGTATCTGAAGAAGCATCGGTTGGGGGCGGTGCGCCAGGAGATTCTGGAGCAGGGCTCAATGCGCACTATTTCTGAAATCGCCCTGGGCTGGGGGTTTACGCACCTGGGGCGGTTTTCGGCGGAATACCGCAAGCTGTTCGATGAGTCGCCCAGCCAGACATTGCAACGCAAGCGCCTGCGCAGCCTTTGAAACCAATGAAGATCAAATGTAGGAGCGAGCTTGCTCGCGAAAAACGTTAACGATAACGCGTGCTTGCTGGATGAACGCGGCGCCTGTGAGTTTTTCGCGAGCAAGCTCGCTCCTACAAGGGAATTGCGGTGTTTGGGAAAATCTCAGATCAACTCTTCAACCAGTTGCAGGCAATGAGTCAGCCCCGGCGACTGGTCATTCACCCGCCGGCTCAGAATGATCGGCGAAGTCGCAGTGGCCTCCACAATCGGCGTATAGCCAATATCCGCCCGATGCAGCACCTGCACCGACGCCGGCACCAACGTCACCCCCATACCTGCGCCCACCAGGCCAATAGCGGTCTGCAATTCGTTGGTCCACTGCGCCACCTTCAGGCTCAAGCCATGGGCGTCGAACAGCGCGATCACATGGTCGGCATAACTGGGGCGCGGGTTGCCGGGGTAGAGCACAAAGGGTTCGCCGGCCAACTGGGCGAGGGTGGCCGGGGCGCCCAGCAACGGGTGACCACTGGGCAGCACTGCTACCAGGCGGTCCTCCACCAGTACGCGCTGGACGATGGCCGGATCGTCGATGCGAATCCGCCCGAAGCCTACGTCAATGCGGCCAGCCTTGAGCGCTTCGACCTGCTGCAAAGTGGTCATCTCCGACAAACCCAGCTCCAGCTCCAAGGCCTCGTGAGTGCGCAGGCGCCGAATCAGCTCCGGCAGCACGCCATACAAGGTCGACGGCGCAAAGCCGATGCCCAGCCAGGTTTTCTCGCCTTGGCCGATGCGCCGGGTGGTGTCGCAGACCTTGCCCAGTTGTTCGAGCAGCACACTGGCATGCTCATAGAAAAACCGTCCGGCCTCTGTCAGCCGCAAGGGCCGGCTGCGCTCCAGCAGCACCACCCCCAGTTCGTCCTCCAGTTGCTGGATCTGCCGGCTCAAAGGCGGCTGGGCGATATGCAAGCGTTCGGCAGCTCGGGTGAAGTTGAGGGTCTCGCCCAGCACCTGGAAATAGCGCAAGTGACGCAGTTCCATATCGACTCCTTTCATACCTTGAGGGTATCGCACGAGACCAATTCTATATTGGAAGCCCAAAAAAATGCGGAACAGAATCGACGTAAATTTATAAAGAACCCAATGGGTATTGCCATGCCGATTTGCACCATCGAGTCGATTGAAACTGTCATCGTCGACCTGCCCACCCTTCGCCCGCACAAGCTGGCGATGCACACGATGCAAAACCAGACCCTCGTCATCATTCGCCTGCGTTGCACCGACGGCATCGAAGGCATCGGTGAAGCCACCACCATCGGTGGCCTGAGCTACGGCAACGAGAGCCCCGACAGCATCAAGGTCAACATCGACTGTCACTTCGCGCCGCTGCTGATCGGCCAGGACGCGAGTAACGTCAACGCGGCGATGTTGCGCCTGGAGCGCAGTATTCGCGGCAACACCTTTGCCAAGTCCGGTATCGAAAGCGCCTTGCTCGACGCCCTCGGCAAACGCCTGGGCCTGCCGGTCAGCGAGCTGCTGGGCGGGCGTGTGCGTGATGCGTTGCCGGTGGCCTGGACCCTGGCCAGCGGTAATACCGAACAGGACATCAGCGAGGCCGAAAAAATGCTCGACCTGCGCCGTCATCGCATCTTCAAATTGAAGATCGGCGCCGGTGAAGTCAACCGCGACCTGGCCCATGTGATCGCGATCAAAAAAGCCCTGGGCGAGCGCGCCAGTGTGCGCGTCGACGTCAACCAGGCCTGGGATGAAGCCGTGGCCCTGCGGGCGTGCAAGGTGCTCGGCGACAACGGTATCGACCTGATCGAACAACCGATCTCGCGCAACAACCGTGGTGGTATGACTCGGCTCAACCTGTCGAGCCCGGTGCCGATCATGGCCGATGAGTCCATCGAGTGTGTCGAGGATGCATTCAACCTGGCCCGTGAAGGCTCGGCCACAGTGTTCGCCCTCAAGATCGCCAAGAACGGCGGCCCGCGTGCCGTATTGCGCACGGCGGCGATTGCCGAAGCGGCTGGCATCGGCCTGTACGGCGGCACCATGCTCGAAGGCGGCATTGGCACCCTGGCTTCGGCCCATGCCTTTCTCACGCTGAACACCCTGGCGTGGGGCACCGAATTGTTCGGCCCGCTGTTGCTCACCGAAGACATCCTCACCGAGCCACCGGTGTACCGCGATTTCCAGCTGCACGTTTCCAGCGCGCCGGGCCTGGGCCTGGCGCTCGATGAAGAGCGCCTGGCGTTCTTTCGCCGTGACAAACACTAAGAGGCCTCTGCCATGTTGTTCCACGTAAAAATGACCGTGAACCTTCCCCTCGATATGCACCCCGAGCGTGCCGCCAGCCTCAAGGCCGAGGAGAAAGCCTTGGCTCAGCGCCTGCAAGAGGAGGGCAAATGGCGCCACCTGTGGCGCATCGCCGGGCATTACGCCAACTACAGCGTGTTCGATGTCGACAGCGTGCAGGAGCTGCACGACCTGCTGATGCAACTGCCGTTGTTCCCCTACATGGCCATCGAAGTGAACGCGCTGTGCCGCCATCCGTCGTCGATCCATGCGGACGACCGCTGAGCCGGCTTCCACCTATAACTACAAGATGAGGAATGCACCATGTCCATCCGCCTGTCCCAGACTGCCCACGCCCAACAGTTTCTCGAAGAAGCCAGCGGTAACCTCAATGACGCGGGCAACCCGCGCACCAAGGCGCTGATTTACCGAATCCTGCGCGACACCGTGAACATCATCGAAGACCTGGAAGTGACCCCGGAAGAATTCTGGAAGGCGGTCAACTACCTCAATGAACTGGGCAAAAATCAAGAGGCCGGCCTGCTCGCCGCCGGTTTGGGCCTGGAGCATTACCTGGACCTGTTGATGGACGCCGCCGACGAGGAGGCCGGCAAGTCGGGCGGCACCCCGCGCACCATCGAAGGCCCGTTGTACGTGGCCGGTGCGCCGTTGTCCAAGTACGAGGCACGGCTGGATGACGGCAAGGACGACGCGGTGCCGTTGTTCATGCGCGGGCAAGTACGCGACACCGAGGGCAAGCCGTTGGCAGGGGCGATTGTCGATGTGTGGCAGGCCAACACGGGCGGGACCTATTCGTGGTTCGACCCGGCGCAATCGGAATTCAACCTGCGTCGGCGCATCGAGACCGACGCCCAGGGCAACTACCGTTTTCGCAGCATCGTGCCTTCAGGCTACGGCTGCCCACCGAGTGGGCCGACGCAACAGTTGCTCGACCAACTGGGGCGCCACGGGCAACGGCCGGCGCATATCCACTTCTTCATCTCGGCGCCGGCGCACCGGCACCTGACCACGCAGATCAACCTGTCGGATGACCCGTACCTGCATGATGACTTTGCCTATGCCACCCGGGATGAACTGATTGCCGAGATTCGCTTCAGTGACGATCCGCAACTGGCGCGCGAATTTGGCGTGCAAGGGCGGTTTGCGCAGATTGATTTTGACTTTGAGTTGCAGGTGGCGGATGCGCCAATAGAGCAGCAGCGCATGCAACGAGTCCGTGCTCTGGAAGACTGATCAACTCGGTCAACTGTGGGAGCTGGCTTGCAGTGGCGAGGGAGCTTGCTCCCGCTCGACAGCGAAGCTGGAGCCGGCTTTTTGGGGGCGCTGCGCACCCCAGCGGGAGCAA